>JUUF01000160.1 GCA_001058355.1 Carnobacterium maltaromaticum | reverse complement strand
GACTTAATTAATTTTAATAATTTATATTTAGATTTGTCGCAAAGTGCATATGAAGGACGTCCGAATACCTTTAGTTATAGGGTGAAAGGGAAGAATGTTACTGAGGACGTGAATTATTCAATTCCATCAGCAACGAGAATGTCGGTAACCCTAGGAGGAAAGAATTTAGAAAATAATGGAATCGTGTATGTCCATAAAGATCAGCATACACGTACAGCCCCAAAACTCACAGGACACGTAGTGATTTTTGAGAAGAAGGGTTTATTATCTGATATAGACGAGGGTTTCAATTCTTATTTTTTGACAGATACGCCTGAGCTGAACGGCGACACAAAAAACGCATATCTGGCTGTAAAAGGAAGTGATGGAATAGGGTTATTTTCATTAAATGATTGGATTGGGAATAATTTTCCTTTTACGATGCACGATGAGTATACAATACAAGGGCGATTAGTTGAAGGGGCTCTACATGTAAAATTAGCTGAACTGAAAGAAAAAGCTCCAAATGCAAAATTAAATATTACAGGACATTCACTCGGTTCAATTGCTTCTGTTCAAGGTGCAGCGCATCTTAGTGTAGAAGAATTACAACAAATTGGTGAAATTGTTGTTTTCAATGGACCAGATACATTGAAGAGTTTAAGGAAATCTGGTGTTTCTGAAGAAGTAATTCAAATCCTTAATGAGAAAGTAACTTATTACGTAAATCCTTTTGATATTGTTTCAATGTTAAATCGGAATACAGATGAGCAATTAGGAAAAGTAAAAGTAATAGTGCCATTTAATTTTTCCACTACATTTGATACGCCTAGTTCACATGATTTTGGAGAATATAGAATTCATTCAGATGGAAAAATTCTAGAAGCAACTGAGGATTTTTTCCCAGCATATTTAAAAGCGGGAGAGAAATTAAGTAAATTATTAAATAAATATATTGAATTGATAAAAGAAGGAAATTCAAATTTTGGTTTAGATAAAATTGGGAGTACTCCCGAGGTTCTCTTAACTCTGGTAAACGGAGGTCTTAATTATTCGAAATTTATGAAAGAATATCAAGAAATAATCGAAGAGACAAAATTAGAAGTAATATCTTGGGGAAGAAAGAAGATTCAATCGATACAAGAAAAACTGTTGTATACAAATGGGCCTGAAAGAATTAAATTGCGTAGTGAACTAATTTTAACCCTATCTCATCTTTCTAGAATAGAATCAGATGATAAAGTATCTAAATCGTTGAAGCAATTAGAAGAATATAAACAAAGAGTTAAGGCGTTAACAATATCTGCTTCTCATGAAGCAATGAATGTTGCATTTCATTTAGATTCTAATGAATTATATGAGTTATTATATGAGTTTGATTTTGAAAGCAGTTGGGACGAATCGACGGAACAGTTGAATAGAGAATTATTAAAGGCGTATTTAGAGAAGATATATAAATTTTCGGATACTTTATTTTATGCAACTGAGAAGTTAGAAGAGATTGATAGAGAACAAGGGGAGTTATTTGCCTAATCAACAAAAAGGATTTGATCTATCAGTAAAAGAACAATGGGAAGGAGAAATATACAATTTATGGTATATAATAATGATTCTTTGGTGAACGGCCTTTTTAGAGATGAACACTACGCCGAATTTATGAAGCTTGATGAAATCATTACAATTAGAGCAATCATGTCTAATTGGAAAATGCAAGTGGAGGCGCTACGGAACGAATTAGCGCCAAAATTAGAAACAAATAATGAGGAGTTTAATCATTATTATTCTAAGACGCTTATAGAGCAATTAGAAAAGGGATTTGAAGGGAAAACCGCAAAATCAGCAACCGATTTTTTACGAGCAATTCCCAAAATTGAACTCAAAAATCCAATTAAATGAGGTTGTAGATGTCATGACTAAAGGGAAAATACATGATCTTGAAATGAACTATCTAGCTAATCGAAAAAAATATCTGCAACAGCAAGATGCGATAAAAAGCGAACTAGCATATGCAAAGAGAAGACGTGCTAACCTAATGGACTACATTCTAACAATATATCGAGATGTTGATCTTATTTATGCGAAGCCCTTTTTATCTGAGTTAGAACAGAACGAAGAACAGATGAATAGAGTCTATCAAAAGCAAATAGAAGAGATAGAATACCAAATGTTAGAGGATAAGAAAGCATACCTGAAGCAAATAAAATTGTTAGAGGCAGAGAATCAGGAAGAAGAGACAATGTCATAGAAATTAACGTTTCGTACCAAATATTTCAGCTAGTAACAAAGGTTTATATAAGAAATACAACCCCCATCGAATTTTCGGTGGGGGTTTATGCGTGAGATAAATCTCTGTTAATGAATTGTTTTTGTGTATTTTGAGAATTAAAACAGGGAATACGGATGAATTAGTGAATGTGCTTATGCTATAATAAAGACAATTATGCAAAGTAATAATAAAAGAGTTTGTTATATTCAGGGAGGTTAAAAAAATGTCAGAAGCTAAAATGTTACCTTTGGGGAGTGTAGTTATTCTAAAAGGGAACGTCAAGAAAATGATGATTATTGCTCGGTTAATTGCATTGCCTGTAAAAGGACAAGTGTATCGTTTCGATTATGGTGCTTGCCTTTATCCAGAAGGAATGGTTGGAGACAGCTTAATCTATTTCAATCATGAAGATATCTTTAAAGTAGTTCAAGAAGGATACACAGATGATGACAATGAAATCATGTTAGAGAATATCGAAGCGATGTTGCAGCAAACAGATATTCCAAAAGGAAATGTTTCAGAATTAAAAGAATCTAACGGCATTGGAGGATAATTTATGGGGAAAATTGACTACCGCGAAATTGAGAATCTTCAAGGCAAAGTCAGCTCCCATTATAATAGTATTTCCGAAGCTACAGCAACGATAAGTTCGATTGATGCAAAGTTGGCAAAACTCCGTTCGGCAAAACAATCCGTTGGGAACATCCGAAGCGAAATCCATGAGATTAAGATTTCTGTGATGGGTAAAGATGACCAACCAGAATGGAAAGGCCAGCAAAAGGAAAACTTTGGGCATCAATGGGAGGGGTTCGGGCAAGACTTTAACGCTTGCCAACGAGAACTAGATGCGTTTCACGATGCGATTTGTGATGAGATTACACGTCTAGAAAATCAAAAATTAGACCAACAGAGCTTTATTGGTTGGTGCCAAGCGCAAATTAACAATCTTGGGAATTTCATTGAAAAGTTATTAAATTAAGGGAGGAGAAATATGTACGGAACGATTCAATTATCAGAAGTTATTTTTGGAATGCGTATTAACTCTCTTTCTAATTCAAAAAATAGCTTAGCGAGTGTAAATAAACCTAGTCTACAAAAAACATCCAAATCTGCAGTTCTGGATCTTTATCAGGAGCAATTTGAAGAATTATATCAATTAGTAGTGAACTATAATGCGCTGTTAGAGAAAGATATTGCTCAGTTGGAGGAAACAGGACAAGAGCTTAAACAGACAGACAAAGGACTAGGATTTGTTTTGTCAGGACTAACTCGGCTAGGAGGACGATGAACGATGTATCAAGTAAAGTTTAACGACATTACCTCCAT
>JUUF01000159.1 GCA_001058355.1 Carnobacterium maltaromaticum | reverse complement strand
TTATTGGATGCTACTTGTGTGGTTGGAGCAGTCGTGGTTGCTTGAGCGGCTTGTGAAGTCTGCTCTGTGCTGCTTGTTGAAGATTTTTGTCCGCACGCTGCAAGTACAAAAACTGAAGAGAGTAATACAAGCGAATTTTTCAATAATTTATTCATTGTGATTTAATCCTTTCTCAATCATCATTATTTTTATTGTTTAACATAAC
>JUUF01000158.1 GCA_001058355.1 Carnobacterium maltaromaticum | reverse complement strand
CGTTGTTGTTGCCCACCTGAGAGTTCATACGGATATTTCTTCAGTAAGTCTTTAATCCCTAGCATTTGCGCGATTGGTTCGACCTTTTGCTTCATTTCTGAAATCGGACGACGAGCGAGTACGAGCGGCAACACCATATTATCATAGACCGATAAGGTTTCTAATAAGTTGAAATCTTGGAACACGAACCCTAAATGGTCGCGGCGGAATTCTGTAAGAACTTTAGCGGAGATGTTTTGAATGTTTTCTCCGTTTAAAAAGACTGAACCAGCAGTTGGACGGTCGAGAGTCGCTAAAATATTTAAGAGCGTTGTTTTCCCTGAACCCGATTCCCCCATCACGGCTACGTATTCGCCTTCTTCTACTGA
>JUUF01000157.1 GCA_001058355.1 Carnobacterium maltaromaticum | reverse complement strand
TAATTAACAAATATGTTAATATCTAGCTTTCAAAATTTTTTCTGAAAATTTTTGGGAAACCTAAAAAAGTACTTGACTAATGACGTTTTTTAGGGTAACCTAACAATTGTAGAATCTACATAATTTGAAAGGATGAATTCATTGATTACGATTAAAAAAGTTGGAGTATCGTATGCGATGCAACCACATGTTTTAAAAGATTGTAATGCAACCATTGAAGGACCAACCATTACTGGGATTATTGGGCCCAATGGTGCAGGTAAATCAACATTATTAAAAGCAATATTAGGACTTATTCAATCATCAGGAGAAATTCTGATTGATGGAGAACCCACAAAAAAAGTATTACAGAAAATCGCCTATGTCGAACAAAAAAGCCACATTGACTTTACATTTCCAATCACCATTCGTGAGTGCGTTGCTTTAGGAAGAACTGTTAAAAAGAAACCATTGCAACGTTTGACGAAAGAGGATTGGGAAAAGGTCGATGCAGCCATTGAAGAAGTTGGATTAACTGATTTAGCATCTCGCCAAATCGGGGCTCTTTCTGGCGGTCAATTCCAACGTGTACTATTAGCGCGTTGCATGGTTCAAGAAGCACAATATATTTTCCTTGATGAACCATTTGTAGGGATTGATATGCTTAGTGAGAAAGTCATTATGACAATTCTCCGTAAATGGAAAGAGGAAGGGAAGACTATTTTAATGGTCAACCATGACTTATCGAAGGTGAAAGAATACTTTGACCATGTGATTCTTGTCAAACACGCGATTGTAGCCTCTGGAAAAACAGAAGACGTATTCATTAAGAAGTACTTAGATGATGTATACGGCGGAAGTGTTTATATTCCACAAGGAGGTGAGCAACATGCATAATTTCATTGAAGGGTTAATGGAATTCCATTTCCTACAAAATGCGCTTGTTTCAGCAGTCGTGATTGGTGCGGTTGCCGGAATTTTAGGATGCTTCATCATTCTAAGAGGGATGTCATTAATGGGGGACGCTATCTCTCACGCGGTATTACCGGGTGTAGCGTTGTCGTTTATTTTAGGCATTAACTTCTTTATTGGAGCCCTCGTGTTCGGGTTATTAGCATCGTTCCTTATTGCATTTGTGAATCAAAATAGTACTATCAAAGGCGATACTGCTATCGGGATTACCTTTAGTTCGTTTTTGGCATTGGGAGTTATTTTGATTAGTGTGGCGAAGAGTTCAACAGACTTATTCCATATTTTATTCGGGAATATTTTAGCCGTACAAGATATTGATTTACTCATTACATTGGTGGTGAGCGTGATTGTAGTCGTCGTTATTTTAGCGTATTTTAAAGAATTACAAGTAACGAGTTTTGATCCAGTCTTTGCTCAATCTTCAGGGATGAACGTACAATTTTACCACTACTTATTGATGTTCCTCTTGGCGCTTGTATCGATTACCGCGATGCAAAGTGTAGGGACAGTTATGATTGTGGCACTATTAATCACCCCTGCAGCAACAGCGTATTTATATTCAAATCGTCTGAAAACAATGCTGATTTTAGCCGCAACGTTTGGCTCATTGTCATCAGTATTAGGATTGTATATTGGATATACGTTTAACATCGCTATTGGATCAACCATCGTATTAACAGCAGCAGCACTTTTTGTCGTAAGTTTTATCGTTTCACCAAAACAAAGAGAAAGAAGGAAATCTCATGAATAGCATGAAGAAACTTTTAGTAGCCGCTCTTGTGGTATTAGGAATTGCAGGATGCGCTACAAGTAAAGATACAAGTAAAGATAATAGTTCAAAGGCAGATACTGAAAAAATCAATGTGGTGACAACCAACTCTATTATTTATGATATGACAAAAAATATCGCCGGCGATTTAGTAAACTTACATAGTATTGTTCCAGTAGGACAAGACCCACACGAGTATGAACCATTACCAGAAGATGTTCAAAAAGTTCAAAAAGCAGACTTGATTTTCTATAATGGAATCAACTTAGAAAACGGTGGGAATGCTTGGTTCACGAAGATGGTGAATAATGCCAAGAAAGAAGCCAATAAAGACTACTTTGCAGTGAGTGATGGCGTTGAAGTGATTTACTTAGAAGGCCAAAACGAAGCTGGAAAAGAAGACCCTCATGCATGGTTGAACATCGAAAACGGAGTTATTTATGCAAAGAACATCGCGAAACAATTAATCGCAAAAGATCCAAAGAACAAAGAAACATACGAAAAGAATCTAGCAGCTTATGTTGAAAAACTTGAAGCGTTAGATAAAGATGCTAAACAACGTATCGCGAAAATTCCTGAAGAAAAACGTTTAATCGTAACAAGTGAAGGCTGCTTCAAGTACTTCTCTAAAGCGTACGATATTAAATCAGCGTACATCTGGGAAATCAACACAGAAGAAGAAGGAACTCCAGAACA
>JUUF01000156.1 GCA_001058355.1 Carnobacterium maltaromaticum | reverse complement strand
AATTTTTCTTTTGCTTCTTCAAAATTAGTATACTCAAAAATCTTTCCTTTCCCAGACCGATCCCTTGTTAGATATACCTCATATTTTTCAGTTGCATTATTGAACTCAATTCGCGTTTCCCATTCTGAGAGACCATGCTCATTAAAAACCGAGTATCGTAAACTTTCATAACCTAATTCTTTAATTTCTTTCAGAATATTTTCTCTAAGTAATTCCATCTTTTTCATCTTTTCACCTTATTGAGACTAAACT
>JUUF01000020.1 GCA_001058355.1 Carnobacterium maltaromaticum | reverse complement strand
TTAACATGGATGCGTCAACCTCACTACTATATGGGATTATATCCATATACGTATTCAGCTGGTCTTACAATCGGTACTGCAATTGCGAACCAAATCGAAGAGAACCCTGAACACGCTAAAGTGTGGTTAGATACTCTATCTAAAGGTGGAAGCATGTCTGCTAAAGACTTAGCAATTCATGCAGGTTGCGATGTTTCAACAGATGAACCATTGAAACAAGCGATTGCTTACATTGGACACTTAGTAGACCAATTAGAAAGCTTAACAGCAGAATTAAAAGCATAATCATAGTAAACAAAAACGCGCTACAATCGTAGCGCGTTTTTTTGTTGTGACTATAAATCAAAAAGTGGTGAAAATATGTATGTACATTCTTGTGAAATGTTCGATAAAATCACCTATTTACCCTTGCCTTTATTTCTACCAAAGAATTTCGCATTGAGAACCTACCGTGTCTTGGAACGAATCGATAGGAGCTTGATTGGTTACGATAATATCGATGGCATTGTAATTGGATAGTTTAAAGTAATGACTCGTATTGAATTTCGAGTGATCTGCTAGCAATATGGAAACATCCGAATTTGCAATCATATGTTGCTTAAAGATGGCCTGGTTATGATTGGCCTCGTATGCAGCGAAACGATCAAGTCCACGGCAACTAAAAAAGCAAATATCCGCATGGAAATTATTAATAAAATTCGTGGCAAAATCTCCCAAAGCTGAGTTTGTACCGTAGCCAATATGGCCACCACAGAAGAATAAAGTAATATTTTCAAAATTGTTCAACTGACGTGCGATTTCGATACCGTTTGTAATGACGCGTAAATTTTTTAGTGTTCCTAAGTGAGGCGCGAGTAGTGCACAAGTGGAAGAGCCGTCGATAAAAATCGATTGATTATCGGTCAGAAAAGTCGAAGCCGTTTCAGCAATTTGACGCTTCCCATGTGTCTCTTCGTGAGTACGACTGTCGTAAGCGTATTCAATATTGTTTGTAGTAACTAGTCTAACTTCGCCATGAGACCGTATGATTTTTCCTTCTTTTTCAAGCTTAATCAGGTCTCTTCTCAAAGTTGAGGTTGAACAATACATCAATGCTTCCAACTGGAAAGTAGAGATGATTTTTCGTTTAGATAGAATGTCCATAATCCTAGACATTCGTTCAAAAGACACCATATATACCCCTCCTAATTTGAACAAATTTGAACATTTATGAACAGATTATAGCACATTTACTGAATGATGTTCAATAGTCCAACCACGTATTGTATCCGCTTTCTAAGATTGATAGGATAGTAATCAGAAAGGGATGATACTATGACTTTTGATGAACAAGTAGTACGCGAACAAATTTGTGACGTGTGTCATAAAATGTGGCAACTAGGATGGGTTGCTGCTAATGACGGAAACGTTTCAGTTCGCATTGATGAGGATACCATCATCGCAACACCAACAGGTATCAGTAAGAGTTTTATTACTCCAGAAAAACTCGTTAAATTAAATATGAAAGGAGAAGTGATTGAAGCCAACGAAGGGTACCGTCCTTCAAGCGAAATTAAAATGCATATTCGCTGCTATGAAGAACGCGATGATGTGAGATCTGTTGTTCACGCACATCCACCAATTGCAACTGGATTCACATTAGCACATATTCCATTAGATACTTATTCACTAATTGAAAGTGCGATTGTTATCGGTTCAATTCCAATTACACCATTCGGAGTTCCTTCAACAATGGAAGTTCCAGATGCGATTACACCATACTTACAAGAACATGACGTGATGTTACTTGAAAACCATGGTGCTTTAACAGTGGGTAGTGATGTGATTACAGCATACTACAGAATGGAAACATTAGAACTCGTGGCTAAATCAACATTCCACGGAAGAATGTTATTACTAACAAAAGGCATTGAAGAAAAAGAAATCTCAAGAGAAAAATTAGAGCAAATGTTCAAAATGCGCGAAAACTACAAAGTAACAGGTCGTCACCCTGGATATAAGAAATACAATCCAGACGGAACTGTTCGTGAAGTTTAGTAAGAATAGGAGGAACAAAAATGATTCAACATCCACGTATTGGGATTCGCCCAACTATTGACGGTCGTCGCCAAGGAGTTCGCGAATCGTTAGAAGTTCAAACAATGAATATGGCGAAGAGTGTTGCTGCTTTAATCGAGTCAACATTGAAATATCCTGATGGACAACCGGTTGAATGTGTGATCTCACCTTCAACAATTGGTCGTGTACCAGAAGCAGCAGCATCTCACGAACTATTCAAAAAATCAAACGTGTGTGCAACAATTACTGTAACACCTTGCTGGTGCTACGGTAGTGAAACAATGGATATGTCTCCTGACATTCCACATGCTATTTGGGGATTCAACGGAACTGAAAGACCAGGGGCTGTATATTTAGCAGCAGTTCTTGCTTCTCATGCTCAAAAAGGAATTCCAGCATTCGGAATTTACGGTAAAGACGTAAAAGAAGCAACAGATACAGAAATTCCTGAAGACGTTAAAGAAAAA
>JUUF01000155.1 GCA_001058355.1 Carnobacterium maltaromaticum | reverse complement strand
CCGAGCTTCAAACTGCCGCTTGGAAATAAATTTCACAACGGCAGTAATTCACATCGGGTGCATCTCTCTATTGTTCATACTATAGAGTCCTAGGGAGACTTCGTTTTTTAACCTATTTTTGTGATGCGCGCTTATCACGTAGTGTCGCTTGGCGGAGTCCTCGGAGGGCGTTGAGTGGAGGAGGGGGACGGTGTATAATGGTGGGGAGATTCAAGGAGGTTTTGAGGATGAAATTTGATTTTACTACGGAATATGACAGACGTGGAATGGACGCGCTGGCTGTTGATGGGTTGGGCTTAATTCCAGGGAAGTCGCCAGATAGACCGAAGAAAGGCTTCGATGTGATTCCGATGTGGATCGCGGACATGAGTTTTCCAACAGTGCCAACGGTGATTTCGGCGATGCAAAAACGATTGGAACATCCGATTTTCGGGTACTTTATGCCTTCTAAAGAGTACTACGAGAGCATTATTCAGTGGCATGCGCGCCACCATCAAGTGACTGGGTTAACTCGTAAGCATATCGGTCATGAAAATGGCGTGCTTGGAGGAGTCGTGTCGACATTAACTTCGTATGCTGCGCCTGGGGATGCCGTGTTAGTGCATAGTCCAACCTATGTCGGCTTTACGCAGTCATTAAACGATAATGGATTGAAGGCCGTGCATAGCCCGCTTGTGAAAGACGAACAGGGCGTTTACCGTATGGACTTTGAGGATATGGAGCGAAAAATCAAAGCGCATAAGATTCATGTGGCGATTTTCTGTTCACCGCATAACCCAAGTGGCCGTGTATGGGAGAAGGAAGAAATTGAACGCGCGATGGAAATTTATCGTAAGTACGATGTGATTGTCGTGTCGGATGAAATTTGGTCGGACATTATTTTTAAAGGCCATAAGCATATCCCAACACAGTCGATTTCAGAAGATGCAAAGAATCGCACCGTGGCCATGTATGCGCCAAGTAAGACGTTTAACCTAGCAGGGCTCGTGGGAAGTTATCATGTAATTTACAATGATGCGTTAAGAGACCGTGTCGAGTCAAAAGGGATGAAGCCGCATTATAACGCGATGAATGTGATGTCGATGCATGCGTTAATCGGGGCGTATCAAGAAGAAGGATACGAGTGGCTGGAAGAGTTGCGTGAAGTGATTGAGAAGAACGCAGACTATGCGTGCGACTTTATTCACCGTGAATTTGACGGCGTGGAAGTGACCAAACCTGAAGGCACGTATATGCTCTTTATCGACTGTTCTGAGTTCTTGAAAAAACACAATCTGACGCTCGAACAGCTTGAAAAACGCGGCTGGGATGTCGGCGTGGCTTGGCAAGACGGCAAGATGTTCTTCGGCGAAGGCTGTATCCGTATCAACCTTGCATTGCCGTACGCACGTCTTGTAGAAGCATTTGACCGTATGAAAAAATATGTATTCGTGGACACTGTACCACCATTAGACTAGGAGGATTTCCATGACAAAGAAAGTAATTCAAACAGAACAGGCTCCAAAAGCAATCGGGCCTTACTCACAAGGGGTAGCCTACACAGGAGAAACAATCGTCGTCTCTGGACAGTTGCCAATCGTTCCTGAAACAGGGGAGTTCGCGGGAAGTGATATAGCTAGCCAAACTCATCAATCATTGAAAAATATCCGTGCGATTTTAGAAAGCGCAGGGGTAGGAATGGATGCAGTCGTATCGACAACCGTGCTACTAGCGGACATCAACGACTTTGCGAACATGAATGAAGTTTATGGAGAGTATTTTGTGGCTCCTTATCCAGCGCGTATGGCATTCCAAGCAGCGGCCTTACCAAAGAATGCTCTTGTGGAAATCCAAGCGATTGCTGTAAAAGGATAAATGAATTGAGCACTTGCGTCCGGTGGCGCAAGTGCTTTTTGTTGGGGATTTTCTTCTACGGGATGAGCAGTTGTGATAAAATAAGGGAAACAAGAAGAAAAGAGGCGTTATGAGTGCAGGCTGTGGGACAACCAAAAAAATCAAAATTATGGGCGCTGTTAAGCGGAATACTAGGAATTGTATGGGGTGGACTCATCTTTGTGGCACCGTCTTATATCTTGCCGAATATTTTTTCGATTGTCATTTTTAGTATGTTTTTTCCATTTACCGCACCCTCAGAAGAAACACTTCAGATTCTGCACCAAACGCAGACGATGTTTAGTTGTCTCGTTGCGTTTATTTGGGTGATGTTTATTGTCGCTAGAATTAGTCATCGCTATTATAAAAAGACGGGCGAAGTTCCGTATTGGATTACAAAAATCTTTTTACTGGCGGCCAGTTTAGGGGTTATTGCGACTCTTCCGGTTCTCGTTTCCTATATTCCAGGATTAACGGGCATCAATGATGTGACACTTCAAATTGGTGGAATGGGCTCCGTTCTCATTATCACGGGCGGAGTTTCTGGACTATTGGGATTGATTTCTGGAGCTGGATATTTAATTTCGTTAAATCGATTCGACCATTAGAGGAGTTGAGAAGATGAAAAATAAAAGATGGGCCAAAATCAGTGCGTTTGTGGGGATTCTAGGTGGCCCTTTAGCGATCTTTTTCGCATTGGTGTTATTGGCGGCCGGAATTGGTGCTAGTCGTGATGGAGTAATGGTGGCCCTTGCGTTATTAGTAACGACATTTGGAATTATTTTTTTCGTAGCATTGAAAAGTGCGCACTATTATAAAGAGGATGAACGTGTGAATCAGGTGGGTGCCAATTTATTTGTGGCCTCAAGCGGAGTAGGGTTCGTTGTCACCTTACTGATTGCTTTGGTAAATGTTCCAATAATCAGCGGACTCGTTGATGGGATAATGGACGCGTTATTCGACGGAAGTGAGGGCTTTGAACGTATACTTGGTCTAATGTTTCTATCCGCGATTTTATCCGTAGTATGGGGCATTTATTATGCGATTTGTCTAAGGAAATTTAAGGATTAGGACTAAGGGAGAGGTATGTGATGGAAGATTTAACATGGGCGGTACGATGTGCTAATGTCGGCATTAAGGGAGGAGCGCTTTTGCTAGTGGCTACTGTAGTACTATTTGCTGCAGGGCTCGGAGCAGATGGGTTCTTATTTACAATAGCAGCCCTATTGATAGTGGCTACTTATGTGACAATCTTCGTCGTCGCTCTTAAAAGTGCTATTTATTATAAAGGAGATTCCAGAGTTAAGACGTGGGCCTCGAACTTGTTTTTACTGGCAGGGATTTTAGGGTGTGCCCCAATTCTTATCGTGATCCTCAGTAAAGTTCTCTTTTTAGATCAAGCCGTACTTAAATTCTTTGATTTGGTTGAGGAAGAAGTGGATATTTTTCTGATTCTCTTTCCGCCTATCATAGTCGTTGGGGTGCTGTCGATTATTAGCGGACTCGGTTACGCTTCTTGCCTGAAGAACTTTAAAGAATAGTGTGGAACGAAGCTCATTTGATGGGTTTTATTGAAAGGAATTCGAAAATTACAAATAGAGAGGAAATTCGAATATGGAAGACAAAAAGTTGGTGTTAAAGTGTGTTAAGGTCGGAATTCTTGGCGGGTTGTTTTTAGCGGTAGCCCCAACCGTGTTATTCATCTCATTGATGGGGTTGAGTAGCCCATTGTTAATGGTGACAGCCTTTTTAGTGTTATATACGGTTGTAATGATTTTAATTACTGCTTATGAAAGCAAAAAACACTTTAAAGGAGACCCTCGAGTACACAAGTGGGCGACTGATTTATTTTTACTGGTCGGTATTTTAGCATTTGTCCCAATCTTCATCCGATTGCTAGGGCACATTCCTTTTTTAAGCGATGTTTTACCTGGGTATGACGAATTTATTCAGTCTGGAAATGAGCCTTTTGCGAATATATTTCTATGGATACGGAGTTTTGGAATCCTGTCGATTATTGGAGGTATTGGGTACGCTGACTGTATTCAAAATTTTAAAGAATAGTGCAAAACGAAGCTCATTTTGTGGGTTTTACTAAGGAAATTTGAGAACTTAAGATTTAAAGGAGACAAGAATATGAAAAGTAAAAAATGGGCTAAAATCAGTGCGTTTGTAGGGATTCTAGGCGGAATATTTTTAACAGTATCTCCGCTGATTTTGTTTATCGCAAGGAATGAGCAGTTGGCTAGAATTATCAGTATTCTAGTAATGTGTACGTGGGCGACTATTTTCTATGTAGCCATAAGAGCTAAAATTTACTATAAGAAAGATAAACGAGTCGCGAAGTCGGTTTCTGATTGGTTTTTGCTGGCGGGAATTCTAGGGTTGATTCCAATTTTTATCTATTCCCCACTAATGTTTATTGTTGGAATTTTGTCAATTTCTGGAGGTGCTGGGTACGCTAGCTGTATTCAAGATTTAGAAGATTAGTCCGGAACGAAGCTTATTCTATGCTTTTGATCAGGAATTTTGAGGACTAAAAACTTAAAGGAGAAGAAAATATGCAAAGTAAAAAATGGGCAATCTGGAGTGCGTATGTGGGCATTATTGGAGGGGCATTTTTAATGGTGTCTCCCTTGGTATTACTCGCTGCAGGAATCGGAGCAAACGGATCGGCGATGGGTTTCATAGCAATTCTAATGCTGTGTACGTATGTAGCGATTTTCTGTGTGGCTTTGAAGAGTAAACTTTACTATAAAGGAGATGACAGAGTTTCTACATTCGTAGCTAATACGTTTGTCTTATCAGGGGCTATCGGCTGTACTCCAATCTTCATTTTTATTGTAGGCCGTATTCCCTTCTTAAATGACTTATTATATTGGTTGTTTAGTGCTATTCCTGCTGTACAGGATGCCTTCTCTCTCTTATTTCTATTGTTAGTATTTGTCGCCCTTCTATCGATTTTGAGCGGCATTGGGTATGCGGTCTGCTTGAAAAACTTTAAAGAGTAACGGTGCAATATAGGATATAGAAAATTCGGTAAACCGATTAAAAGGGGATTGTATTTGATGAAAGATAAAAAATGGGCAATGATTAGTGCTTTGGTAGGGTTTATTGGTGGTGGTTTTTCAGTCCTATCACCATTTCTGTTAACTTTTGCGGCAATTGCGAAAAGTGATTCGATACAGAATACCGTTCAATATGGTATGTGGATATTGAATCCTCTCGTATTCATTGTCGCTATAAAAAGTGCGCTCTACTATAAAGATGACGAACGAGTTCCTAACAAAGTCTCAAACTTATTTGTTTTAGCAGGGGCAGTGCTGCTTATTCCGGTAGTACTCACACTTCTAGCAACAGTTCCAGGTTTAGAGGCAATCAATGCAGTCGTTATAAATATCATCAGTAGTTTCAGTAGAGGCTTAGAATTGTATTTTGGCCCGTTGCTTATGGGTGGATGTTTGTCGGTTCTTTCAGGCGTTTCTTACTTCCTATGCGCGAAAAACTTTAAAGAGTGATAGATAACTTTAAGCTTAGAGAGTTTCTCTAGGCTTTTTTATTTTGCATGCTTTATAATGGTTTGGACAAAGAAAATTGGAGGCAAGTATGAAAGTTATTGTTATTGGTGGAGGAACGAGCGGATTGATGGCATCAGTCAGTGCGGCGATGCATGGGGCTGAAGTTGTATTGCTTGAGAAGAATCCAACACTTGGAAAGAAATTATTACACACGGGTGGAACGCGTTGTAATGTGACGAACCGTCGTACCCCAGAAGAAATCGTGAAGCACATTCCGGGGAATGGACGCTTCTTATATAGTGCCTTTTCGCAATTTGATAATCAGGATATTATTCAGTTCTTCGAGAGTCGCGGCGTGCGATTAAAGGAAGAGGATCACGGGCGTATGTTCCCAGTGACGGATTCGGCAAAGACGATTCTAGAGACGTTTATTCAGGAGATTAAGAAATTAGGCGTGCAAGTGCGTACGAATGTGAAAGTGAAGACGATTCGTTTGAGCGATGGAGCCGTGCGAGTAGTGGAGCTGGATAATGGCGAGCAACTCGAAACTGATGCGGTTATCTTGGCGACGGGTGGGAAATCTTATCCGAAGACGGGGTCGACAGGAGACGGGTATGGTATCGCGAAAGTAGCTGGCCATACGATTACACCGCTCTTTGCCACAGAAGTTCCGCTAACGAGTGGCGAGGAGTTCATCAAGAAGGGCGAGCTTCGTGCGTTGTCGCTTCGCAATGTGGCGCTTAGTGTCTTAAACGGTAAAGGGAAGCCTGTTGTGACGCATCAGATGGATATGATTTTCACGCATTTTGGGGTGAGCGGTCCTGCTGTCTTACGTTGTTCAAGCTTCGTGCATCAAGTGCAGGAGAAAGAAGGCAAGAAGGACGTCGTGATGAGTCTGAATGCTTTGCCTGACATGAGCGACGCCGAACTCGATGCACAGTTTCGTTCGTTTGTGGAGGATGCACCTCTAAAATCCATTAAAAATCACTTAAAAGGGTTACTTCCTGAACGATATGTAGAATTTTTACTAGAAAAAGTGGGGATTAGCGACCAAACGGCGGTCAATCGTCTAAGCGACGCCAACTGGGCACAGATTAAAGAAGCCCTTACGAATTTCCGCTTTACCGTCAATGGCTCATTGCCGATTGAGAAGGGATTTGTGACAGGTGGAGGCGTTCATTTGAAAGAAGTGAACCCGAAAACTTTAGAGTCGAAATTAACCCAAGGATTGTATTTCTGCGGAGAGCTGTTAGACATCCACGGGTACACTGGTGGGTACAATATCACCGCAGCTTTTGTAACGGGTTACGTTGCCGGTATGCATGCATCTTTGGGGTATTAAATTTCTAGAAAATTGGGATTAAACGTCACAATTTCTTCATAAAACTTGGTTATAGTAATTGTATTCCCAAATAAGAATTATTTACTCCCAAGTAAATAAAACTCTATCCTTTTTTCCTCCCGTTTCTGACGGGAGGTTTTTTGTTGTGTAAAATAAAAAAAGCAGTCCGAAGACCGCTTTATCAAAGTGAACATTGGTGGAGTGACCTTTCCACATCTCTTTCAGACCACAAGGGTGCGATAGCTGCCTGTTCTATCCTCAATGTTCTTTGTAAGTATATTATACTTAAAACTTTTTAATTCGTCCACTATTCAAATAGTTTTGCAGTTTATTATCGGTAATAACGTACATTGTTCTTACGTCTAGATATTTATCTAATTTAACAGCTAACAGAACATTTTCGTTTGTCACTTTAATGAACTGAATTGATTGACCATCTGGGTGTAAACCAACGTAGTTAGGCTCGTTAATAACCAGATGTATTTCATTAAAACTCTTTTCAAAATCCAAAAATTCTCTCTTATGTTTTTTCATATGCTTTTTCCGCTTAGAAGAAAGAAAAATTTCTTTTCCTTCCAAATCAGGATCGAGATTTAAAAGGTTTATAATTTTATCGTTTAATATTCCTACTACTTTTTCGCTCATTATATTTTACCTGTGCTGCTGAATTAAAAATACCTGTTCAATATAAAATATGAAATTTTATTAAGAAAGGACTTTTTATAAAAAGTAACTGAACACACCGTGAATTTATGCTACAATAGGCCTATTGACAGTGTGAGGAGTTTGTGATGGCAGAGAAGAAATTAATGGAGAAGGTTGTACGAAAAGTACTACACTCATTTCCGAAAGTAAATATGCCGGACCCATTTGTCCCTTATCCGATTCCATATCCGCCGCTTGCGAAGAGTCGTTTCGAGATTTTTGTGCATGTGGCTGAGCGTGGGAATGGACCTCTTGGGCATGTGGATTTATGTATCGATGGCTACGTCTATTCTTATGGGAACTACGATGAGCGCGACTTGAAGCTCGGCGGCTGGATTGCTGAAGGCGTTCTGATTAAGGCACCGCGTGAGGAGTATATGCTCTTTTGTAAAAACCACTACCAAAAAGCGTTGCATATTTATACGATTGATGTGACGGATGAGCAGATGGATGCCATTCATGCGTACTTGAATAAGATTTTAGAGCCGACAACACAGTGGCAACCAACGAGCGAGGCGGTGTACTATAATCCGACCTTTGACCGCTTTGAAGAGATGTATGTGTATTTCATGGCACAACAGATGGATACCGTGTTCTATAAATTCAATCGTTCGAAGTTCATGACCTATAATGGTTGGACGAGAAACTGTCTTAGCTTCGCGGATCACGTGGCAAAAGTGTTGCGTGAAAGAGCGTTGCGTGCCAAAAATATGGTCTTCCCTGCGCAATACCATAAACGTCTCCAAAAACTTCTAAAGAAAAACTCCCCGCTGATTACAAATTATGAAGTGTATTAGTCTATAAAAATTGGTGAATTTATATGAAATGTTCAGTGAAATTATATGAGCCATTATATACATTGAAGACTATAGATGAGGGTATCTGGATTGTTGATGGTGAAATTGTAGAGATGAATTTTAAAATTACTCAAGTGCCTTTTAGCACTCGAATGACAGTGGTGCGATTGGAAAATAATGACTTATGGATTCATTCTCCTATTCATTTAACACCGCAGTTGCGAAGTGAAATCGATGCGCTGGGTCATGTGAAACATATAGTTGCTCCAAATAAATTGCATTATGTATATATGGAAGAATGGAGCCAAGCCTATCCGGATGCGAAACTTTGGGCGACAAAAGGATTGGAGAAAATTTTTGACAACTCTTCATCTATCCAAAGTTATACAATCTTAGATAAAACAATCGACATTAGTTGGCTAGATGAAATTGATTATCTTCCGTTTGAAGGAAGTGCTGTTATAGAAGAGTCAGTATTTTTCCACAAAAAGAGTAAAACGTTAATTCTAACGGACTTGATTGAGAATATTGAAGTTGGAGAAGAGTGCTCATGTTTGCATCGTTTCTTGTTTAAAATAGGGGATAATGCATATCCAAACGGGCATACTCCAAGAGATTTAAGAATGACATTCTTTTTTAATAAGGAAACAGCGCAAAAGTGTTATCAACAAATAAAAGCGTGGAATCCTGTCAATGTTCTATTTGCACATGGAAAATGTTTTATTGGAAATGCTGAGGAAAAATTACCGCAGGCATTCTTTTGGTTAGAGAAAAAATAAGCTACCTTGTAGAAAAACAAGGTAGCTTTTAGTTTGAAAGCCAAAGAGACCAACAGAATCTTAAATATTTCATTATTGAAAGTCGGAGTATAAATCGGTATACTATAATAAGAATTGAATAATTCTAATTAGAAAAAATGGAGGTAATCATAATGATTAAAGAACTTATTAGTTTAGGAAAATTTGCTAAAAAATCAAGTGTATTTGCGGGAGGCGTTTTATTTGGATCGTTAGGATTAAAACTATTAGCGAGCAAAGACGCAAAGCATGTATATGCTAAAGCGGTCGCTACTTCTTATAAATTAAAAGATGGTATTGACGCAACTGTTTCTACTGTAAAACAACATGCAGATGATGTCTTAGAAGAAGCAAAAGACTTATATGCTGAAGAAAAAAGTGCAGAATTAGTAGTAGAAACTAGTGAAAAATAATGAAGTTTGTTATTAAACATCAATCAAATTCTAGAGTACGTTTAGAGCTCCCTTTTACATGTCCGCATTCAGTCCAAATGTATTTAGAGGAACTAGCTTGCACAGTTCCAGGTATTGAAAAACTGCACTTTTATAAAGATTTAAAACATGTAGGAGTTTATTTTACTCAAGGGAAAGTTCAACAAGTTCAAAGGTTTTTATCTTTGATTCAAATGGAGAACGTAATTGAAAAACAAAAAGAAACCGAGTGGCTAGTAGCTTCTTCACCATATGATATTATTTCAACGCATCTCTATAGAAGAATGCTTTCAAAAGTCCTTCTTCCAACACCTATTCGTATGGGATGGATACTTATGAAAATGGTGAAGTTTGGAAAAGCTGCTTTCCAATCAATTTGCGAGAAAAAACTTTCTATGAGTTTACTCGATTTTGTGGCGATATCAACTTCTATGGCGATGGGAGATCATAAAACTGCTGATATGATTATGTTCCTATTAAATTTAGGAGACGATTTAGATGATTGGTCCCAAAAGAAATCCATTGAAGAACTTGAAAAGAATTTAACGAATAATATTTACGAGATATGGATTGAAAAAGAGGGCGAGCGCTTCAAGAAAATGAGCAATCATGTTGAAGTAGGAGATATCTTCGTTGCAACAGAAGGTCAAGAAATTTACTTTGACGGAATAGTTGTCAATGGAAGAGGCTACTTAAATGAAAGTTCATTAACAGGTGAGTCTTTCCCTGTCTCTAAGAAGATTGGAGATATGGTCTACGCTAATACAGTTGTAGAGCATGGCGAGCTACTAGTAGAAGTGACGAATAAGCAACAAAACTTACGCTTGCAGCAAATTGTTCAGCTGATTAAATCGAGTGAATTTCATCAATCGAAACAGCAAAAGCAATTAATGGAAAAAGCTGACGGATTAGTGAAATATAATTTCATCGGGATGGCGCTGACTTATTTATTCACACGCTCAGTCTCTAAAGCACTCACTTTCCTATTAGTGGATTATTCATGTGCGTTAAAATTATCTTCACCAGCAACTTATTTAACAGCTATTAAAGCAGCTTCTAATCAGGGAATTGTCATTAAAGGATCTAATTCTTTAGATGAATATGCACAAGTTGATACTTTTGTTTTTGATAAAACGGGGACATTGACAACTGGAGTTCCAAAAATTCAACGAATTATTGCGTATGAAGGATATGATGATGAGGAAGTTTTACGAATTGCAGCTTGTTTGGAGGAACATTTTTACCACCCGATTGCGACGGCTGTTGTTAAGAAGGCAGAAGATGAGGGGATTGAACATGAGGAAATGCATGGGAAATTAACTCACGTAGCTTCAAAAGGAATCGTATCATCGATTGATGGAAAAAGAGTCGTCATCGGAAGTTTGGAATTATTAGAAGACGAGAAGACGATTATTTCCAATGAGCAAAAAGCAGTGATTGAAGAATATAGCCAAAAATACAACTTACTTTATTTAAGTTATGACGGAAAATTAATTGCCATTTTCCTTATTGATACTCCGTTAAGAGGAGAAGCGATTGCATTATTGAAAGAGTTAAAAGAAAAAGGAAAACAGATTGTACTTCTTACAGGGGATACACAAAAACGTACAGAAACAATTTGCTCGCTGATTCCATTTGACAGAGTATATACACAAGTGAAGCCAGAACAAAAGCATCAAGTAATTGAGCAGCTTCAAGAGGAAGGTCATCATGTTTTGATGATTGGAGACGGAATTAATGATTCTGCCGCACTCTCTCTTGCAAATGTAGGTATTGTTATGGCAGGCGCTTCAGATATTGCGCGTCAAGCCAGCGATATCTTATTCTTAAATGAACAATTAACGGGATTAGAGGTTTTGGAAAATATAACCGAACAACTAAATCGCCAATTAGATGCCAATTTAAAACACACAGTGGGTATTAATTCGTTCTTAATGGGATTAGGTTTGATTGATATTGTTTCGCCTAGTCTATTAGCGATATTACATAATGTGACCACAACGTTCATTATCGGTAAGAGTTTGACGTATATTCAATAATATAATAAAAAGCAAGGTGAATT
>JUUF01000154.1 GCA_001058355.1 Carnobacterium maltaromaticum | reverse complement strand
AATCAGCGATGTTTACAGTACCCACTTCTGGAGCTGCTGCTTGAGTAACTGTATTTGACAATAACCCAAACAATCCAATTAGCATTAGTAACGCTAAAATTTTTGAACTAATTTTTTTCAATATATATTTCCCCCTTAACTTTATACCTTTAGGAGTATACTGTATCGAAATTCAAAACGCAAATCCCACTTGATTACATAATAAAAAGACCGAAGAATATATCTTCAGTCTTCAATCACTTCTATAAAGTATCTGTTGG
>JUUF01000153.1 GCA_001058355.1 Carnobacterium maltaromaticum | reverse complement strand
GCACGTATGCGTTATGATGACCCTGAAGGAGATACTGGGCGTCAAAAACGTCAACAATATGTCATTCAAAAATTAGTCGAAAAATTATTGAGCCTAGGTTCAGTAACTAAATACGAAGAAATTCTTAAGACATTAGAGAATTCGGTAAAAACAAACTTTACAGTAGAAAAATTATTCCAAATTGCTCAAACGCATAAAGAAGCTCTCCAACATTTTGAGTCAGATACGATTAATGGGGATGGAGCGATGATTAATGGCGTTTATTATTTTGTCATTCCAGAAGCTGAGAAGATTCGCGTTTCGAATGTCATCAGAAAGTCACTTGATTTAGAAGAGATTACTGAATTAAAACATATTGAAACGAAAGAAACACAGTCATCAGTGAATATCGAGCAAAATGCACCTCAAAATAATTCAAATGTACAAGAACAAGGGGATACTTACGTAGAACCAAATGTAACGCCAAATTATAACAATAGTTACAATAATAACAATTACAGTAACAACAGTAATGATGATGACGACTATGTAGCACCAACAAATCCATCAAACAATGGTGGAGGGACAAGTGCGGTGACACCAACTGCACCAGCAACACAGACGCCACAAGTGACGGCTGCTCCAGAGCAACCACAGCCCGTACAACCAACGCAATCAGCTCCTGCAACGCAAGAGCCTGTTGCGCCAACTCAGCCTACACAAAAACAAAACCCTTAAAAGTATTGGAGTGTAAATATGAACGAATCAAATGAATGGACCCGAAAAGGGAGACGTCAAGAAAAGAAAAAGAAACGGGGACGTATTGGTTTTATTTTAATCCTTTTACTCGCGATTATTGCAGTAGCAGGAACTTACTATGCAAGCCGAATTAACCATACGATTAACACGATTACTCAAGATGTCGGAAACCGTACGGAACAAGAAGCAAACGAGATTATTAAAAACGCAAAACCAATTAACATTCTATTATTGGGGATTGATAATGGAGCATATGGACGTGAAGAAGAAGACGGCCGCTCAGATACAATGTTATTGTTGACAGTTAACCCATCAACGAAGAAATCTCAACTACTCAGCTTACCTCGTGATACTTATACAGAAATTGTAGGAACAGGTGGCTATGATAAACTGAACCACGCCTTTGCTTATGGAAAGGCTCCAATGGTTATTAATTCAGTTGAGAAGATGTTAGATACAACGATTGACTTCTATGTGCAAATTAACATGGGAGGTTTAATGGAATTCGTCGATGCTGTCGGTGGAATTGAAGTGACAAGTCCACTAACCTTTACTTATGAAGGGCGTTCTTTCGTTGAAGGAAAGACGGAACTGCTTGATGGTGAAAGTGCCTTACGTTTTGCACGTATGCGTTATGATG
>JUUF01000152.1 GCA_001058355.1 Carnobacterium maltaromaticum | reverse complement strand
TGATATTATTTTTAATCCTGAAATTGAATCATACCAATATATTCGTCCAACTTTTACGAAGATGATTCAACAAAAATTTGCAAACGGATATTGGATTGGATTGACTTCACATGTTTGCCGTGATTGCTTATCTTTATTCCACTTTGGCCCAGGTGTATTTGTAGCGACTTTACTTGTATTAATGATGCTCACGCCAGTCAGTTTTGTACCACTTTTAACTGTAGTATTCCTATATTTGTTAGCGGTGCTGGGGTTGTCTGTTTTTGAAATTTCTAAGCAAAAATTCAATCCAACATTACTACTAATCCCAGTCATTATGATTGCGATTCACTTCGCCTATGGTGTTGGAACAATTAAGGGATGGATCTTTGGTTTTGAATTTAAAAAAGAATATTTTGGTGAAGAAGAAAAATCTTAAAATTACTATAAATACTCATGAATTCAAGGAAATCTATGATATAATAAACTGATTGTATAGTTATTGGAGTGGAATGAATGAGAGTAAATGAAGAAAAATTATCAAATAGAAGAAAACAAAGAAAAAATCAGAAAAGAAGAAAAATTGTTTTTACAGTATTGCTGGCAATTGTTGCAGTAATTATTGCTGGTGCTGCTTATGCATGGAGTCGTATTTCTAAAGCGGAAGATGCGATCCATCAAAAAGTAGAGACCGTCCAATTACGTGAGAAAGAATTAACAGACGATAGCAGCTTTTCGGTTCTTCTATTAGGGATTGATAATGGAGCTTATGGTCGTGATACGGAAGTAGGGCGTTCAGATACGATGCTTCTTGTGACTGTAAATCCAAAACAAAAGAAAACAACGATGATTAGTATTCCTCGTGATTCTTATACTGAAATTATCGGTTATGGTACTTTTGATAAAATTAACCATGCATATGCCTTTGGTAAAGAACAATTTTCAATTAATAGTGTACAAAATATGCTTAACGTCCCAATTGACTACTATGTAACAGTAGATATGGGTGGATTGATGGGCCTTGTTGATGCAGTGGGTGGATTAGAGATTACCCCAGCGTTAACATTTACGTATGAGGATGAGTCCTTTACTGAAGGTGTCACACGCCATGTAGACGGGGAGGCAGCTCTGCGATATGCACGTATGCGTTATGATG
>JUUF01000151.1 GCA_001058355.1 Carnobacterium maltaromaticum | reverse complement strand
AACGTGCGATTGAAAAAGCAAAAGGTGGCGGCGATGGCGACTACCAAGAACTCCGTTACGAAGGTTTCGGACCAAACGGCTCTATGATTATCGTAGATGCGTTAACAAATAACGTAAACCGTACAGCAGCTGACGTACGTGCCGCTTACAGCAAAAACGGCGGTAACATGGGTGCACCAGGTTCTGTAACTTACTTATTTGACCACACAGCAATCTTCGGTATCGCGAACAAAGATGCTGACGAATTATTAGAACAATTAATGGAAGCAGACGTTGACGTTCGTGACGTTGTTCAAGAAGACGACCAAGCGATTGTATACGCTGAACCAAACGACTTCCACGCTGTTCGCCAAGCTTTAGAAGGACTAGGTATTACTGAATTCACAGTGAGCGAAATCGAAATGATTCCTCAATCAGAAGTAACACTTGAAGGCGACGACTTACGTTTATTCGAACGCATGATTAACGCTCTAGAAGACAACGAAGACGTTCAAAAAGTGTACCACAACGTAAACTTAGAAGACTAATAATAGAAAAAGCAAAATGTAACATA
>JUUF01000150.1 GCA_001058355.1 Carnobacterium maltaromaticum | reverse complement strand
AACCGGTGCAACGTTACAGCCATTATAAAGAATTCCGCAAAGTTCCGTAGAAATCAAAAAGCACAGCCTCGTAATCGAAGCTGTGCGAATCATCATTGATTAAAAAATTGCTGTGAAAGCAGAGATTAGACCGAAGAAGATTCCTGGTGCGTTTGCAGCGGCTAGTGGAATATCACGGTCTGGTTTGAATAATCCATAGTATACCCATAGTGAGCAGTTCAATGCGGCAACGAGTGGTTGAATGAAGTCTCCTTTGTGTCCCGCTAAGTTATTCATAATTTGCGGAATATAAGCTACATACATCGCCACAGACATACACGTTGCAATCCACCCTAAGATTTGTGTTTGTTTTTCTGATAATTTCATATTTACTGCTCCTTTCTTTTTTTGAACTATGTAAAATTTTATATAAAATGAAAATGATTTTCAAGAGTGGATAACCGTTTACAATGATAAGTTTTTGTTAAGAACGTTAAAAAGCACAGCTTCCTACTCGGAAAGCTGTGCTTCTTTTGCTTCTTGTTTTCTTTGTTTATTGCGTTCGCGGAGGCCTTTGAAGAAGGTTTGCAAAATTTCTTTGCATTCGTCTTCCAAGATGCCTTGCTCGACTTCGACTCGATGGTTGAACCGCTCGTCTTGAAGGAGGTTCATAAAAGTGCCGGCTGTCCCCGCTTTTGGGTCGAAGGCGCCGAATGTCACCTTTTTGAGACGTGCGAGAATCATCGCTCCGCTACACATTGGGCAAGGTTCCAAGGTCACGAAGAGTTCGCAGTCTTCGAGTCGCCAGCTTCCAAGATGCTGGTTGGCTTGGCGAATCGCTTTAATTTCGGCGTGAAGGGTAGCGTCTTGTTCCTTTTCACGTAAGTTGTGGCCACGACCGATGATTTCATCATTCAAGACGACAACCGCTCCGATTGGCACTTCCGCTTGGTCATAGGCTTTCTGCGCTTCTTTCAACGCTTCCCTCATAAAGAATTCTTTTTCCTGAAGTTCCATGTTCTTACTGATAGACGCGCTTTGTCACGACTAGACTATGCGGTCTCTCAAACTCCTTATCTAAGTAATCTTGGTACGTCCCTGGGGAAATAAACCCTCGGGCGCTTAAAATATCCGTTCCTGCTGTTCCGACAATCGTATCGGCTAGCAGTACGCAGTTGGTACTCATGACAAAATACGTCTTGAATTTTGAAGAGGTGAATTTATACAAGAGTGCATCGGCTTCTTGTTTGAGCTTGTAGGCATACATCGGTTCTTCTTTGTCGACTCCAGGGCGCTTCGGCTTCACCATTTGCGGCGGATTCCACGGTACTGTCAACGACATCAATTTGGCGATTTCCTTATCGATGGCCGCGAGTTGTTCTGGAGATAACGCCAGGCCATAGCCGAGTAAAGTCTTATGGTTTTCGCGCTTGCAAAATTCAATGTATTTTTCACGGTCGGCACTGAAAAGTACCCCGTCCCCCATCGTTCCAAACAGGCGCTCGGAATTCGTATCGTAGTTCCCGAATGAAATAATGCGTCCCTTATAACATAGGTCGACATGCCCGATTGCCCCAAATCCGTCTTTTGTGACGTGAATAAACATTTCTAAGTTTGGTTCTGCATTTTCTTTGGCACGGTCGTAAATTTCAGAAGCGGTTTCGCCTTCTCCAAGTTCCAACGCATCATTGATTTTTTGCAGGGTTGCTCGAGGAATCAGTGCAGCAAATACAAGTGGCATCCCGCGACGCAAGCGTCTGCGAAGGACTTTCTTTCCAACTTCGGCCTCGAAGAACCAGCCGTCCCGAATATTGCTAATCCCATGCCCGATGAAATAAAGCGATAGGAAGAACATTTGCAAGTTGCCGTCGCCCCCAAGCGCAACTAAAGTGGCTACCCCGACAACTGAAAGCCAAATCGTATCAATGAGCAAGCGCAGTCGCGGACGGATGCCGTCTTTGACATAAATATAGTACGTCACACCACTAATCCCCGCGTTCATCACTTCATTGAGCCCCATCAAGATACTGACAATCGCAATCGGAAGCGAGATAAAAAATTGATTTCCTGCTAAAAATCCGTAAAGGAAAAATTTAGCAACATTCAGCCATAATGGATCTTTTGCCGCCGCCTTACTAAACCAACGGAACAAGAAATTCCATAGTTCACGAGCCCATAAGAATGTTAAAAACAGACGTAACATCAATTCTGGGAAGCTTGGTCCGTAGATTAGGAGCAACACCCCAGCAATAAGGAATGCAATCCCTTCAATTAGGAGCTTTTTCCCTGTAATCCCTAGTTCACTAATTTTCTTCATCAATTATACCTCCTACAGCTACCACTGAAGCAGCTTGTTCATGTTTCTCCACCCATTCTTTCACGAAACGGTAAATCACGGCAAAAATTGGTATGAAGAAAATCATTCCTACTAAACCAAAGAGATTTCCACCGATTAACGCAGCAGCAAGGGTTAGAATCGTTGGCAAACCAACGGAACTGCCGACAACCTTCGGATAGACGACATTTCCTTCCACTATTTGAACGATCATAAAGACGACAAGTGAAATGAGTGCTTGAATTGGGCTTTCTGTAAAGGTGAAAAGCATTCCAATTCCGCACGCCATAAACGGCCCGATATACGGAATGAATGAGAGTACTCCGGACAGCACCCCAACAAGTCCTGCATATGGCAACCCTACAAGAGAGTATCCAGCAAAAATCATAACCCCAACGATTCCCGCCTCGATGATTTGACTCATCAAGAAACGGTCATACGTATCCACGATGACTTCCCCAACATAAGTAATGTGCTCGATTTTATCTTTTGGCAAGACCACATTAAGAATGCGAAGCGTTAAACGTGCGAGCATTTCCTTACTTGCGAGAATATTAATCATGAAGAAAATCCCCATAATTACAGAGAACACATTTGAGAAGAGCCCTGAAATATTCGTTGTAAATCCGCCAAGGAATGTAATGACAGACGATACGATATTGCTTTGACTTAGTGAGTCGGTAATCTGACTCACTTCACTGGATTGCATTAATTTTGAATGTTGTACAAAATCCGCAACCACGAATAGTAAGTGATTTACACTATCGCCCAGTTGTGACACGGTTTTAGCAATCATCGGCGCAATAATCCAAATCAACAGCGAAATAATCAGAAGCAGAATCACAATAATGCTCAGGATTGCGACACTTCTACGCAGCTTTTGCGGGAAGTTTATCTTCTCCAACACTTGTTCAATTCGCTTCATTGGCACGTTTAAAACAAATGCCAAAATCATCCCTAAAATAAGCGGGAACATCATCCCAATAAATTCGGAAATCCATGTGAGGATGGCGCTAAAATTCAAGACGACAAGTAACGAAACAGCCGCCAGAGCAATTCACTGCCCAATCTTTTCTAATCTTATCCATACTATAATTCCTTTTTTAATTGTTCTAAGAGCGCATTGCATCCCAATGTCACATCACGGTACGTCGCATCAAAGTCTCCTGTATACCACGGATCGGCAATATCGCGCGGCACTCCTGCCACTTCTAACAAGCGAGCCACCGTCGCATCCGATTTTCCATCGACAAAAGCGTGAATATTACGCACATTCGACGCATCCATTCCAAGAATGTAGTCTGCGTCCAGGTCCGTCGCATCCAACGTCCGTGACACAAGCCCTTTTGCGGAAATGCCGTGCTCCTCGAGTTTCTTCCGAGTGCCGTGATGCACCGGATTCCCATGCTCCCACGTACTTGTCGCAGCGGAATCAATCGTAATTTTATCTTCCAATCCTTCTTCATGAACCATTTTTCTAAATACAGCTTCTGCCATCGGAGAACGACAAATGTTGCCCAGGCAGACGAACACAACCTTCATGACCGTCCCTCGCTTTCCATTCTTTCCCTTCACTATAACATACGAGCCACCCCCTTCGCAAAAAAATGTCTGTGTGGTGTTATAGCTTACTCGAACGAACTAAATTTTCTAAAATATCCCCTGTAGAAAACAAAGACAAGATTCCTTCAAATCCTTGCGGATT
>JUUF01000019.1 GCA_001058355.1 Carnobacterium maltaromaticum | reverse complement strand
TCGAACCGGTGCAACGTTACCGTAATGATGAAGAAATCTGTAAGGTTTCAAAGGAATCATTTACGTCTAACTGTCTCTTTATTGTTATTTCTATTTATCGTTTAATTTTTCGTAAAGGTGTGCAGTTTTTATGTGGTTTTAGAGGGTTTTATGGTACAGTATAATAGACTCAATTTAAAAGGAGGATTGTAATGAACGAAGAATTTAACAATCAGAACCATGACGAAGAAACTCTCGAAGTCGAACAAGACACTGAACTCGAGCACCGTCATACTGAAGAACCAAAAAAACAATCCATTATAAAGAGTATTTGGAATCATAAAATCATGATGGCGATTCGTCGCTTTTGGAGGAAATTTCATGTAACGAAGCTGCTTTTAGCGATGATGCTAACGGTGGTAACACTATTTACGGGATTTTTAGTATATTCCGCAAAGACGACCGATGTGAGTGGCTTACGTGCTGGGATGGTCCAAGTGACGGAAGTATATGACCGCAATAACCAAGAGGCCGGCGTACTGAATATCAATAAAGGCGAATTTCTAACGATAGACCAGATTTCTCCGAATATGATTAACGCGCTTGTTTCCACAGAGGATAAACGTTTCTATGACCACCATGGATTCGATCCGATGGGGCTGCTTCGTGCGACATTTGGGCTGTTAATGAACCGTGGCCGAGTGACGGGTGGAGGAAGTACCATTACGCAACAATTAGCCAAGAATGCATTCTTAACTCAGGAACAATCGTTTATGCGAAAAGCGAAAGAGCTCTTCTTGAGTTTCGAGTTGGAGAAGAAATATTCCAAAGACCAAATTTTGGAGATGTATTTAAATAATGCTTATTTCGGAAATGGGGCGTACGGAATTGAAAATGCGTCGCTTCGTTATTTTGGAAAGAGCGCAAAGGATTTAACTATCAGTGAAGCAGCTGTCCTTACGGGAAGCTTAAAAGCACCGAATGTGTATAATCCGATTGACGATATGGAATCGACGGTGAAACGCCGTGCGACCGTTTTACAGTTGATGGTCGATAATGGCAAAATCACGCAAGAAGAAGCCGATAAAGCTGCCGCTGAAGTGATTACCGTGACGGATACGTATGAAGCGAATGCTCGTTATAAATATCCATATTATTTCGATGCGGTAATTAATGAAATTACAACGAAATACGGAATCAGCGAAGAAGACTTGCTCAACAAAGGTTATAAAATCTACACAGGGCTAGACCAAAATATGCAAGCGGATATGGAAGAAACCTTCTCAAACAGTTGGTTATTCCCGAAAGCGAGTGACGGCACGATTGCCCAAGCAGCTTCAATTGCCATGAATCCGGAAACTGGAGATGTCCTTGCGACAGTGGGTGGACGTACTAACGAGAAACACACTTTCCGTGGATTTAACCGTGCAACACAGCTCCAGGCACAGCCAGGGTCAACGTTTAAACCATTAGCCGTATATACTCCGGCTCTTGAAGAAGGGTACCAACCTAATTCCGTTCTTGTGGACGAAAAACGTTCGTATGGTTCAGATAAATATACGCCGGAGAACTGGAATAAACAGTATCAAGGAACTGTGACGATGACGGAAGCCTTGAACCACAGTTGGAATGCTCCTGCTGTATGGTTACTCGATAAAATCGGATTGAAGAAAGGAATTGAGAAGGTTCATCAATTCGGAATCGAAACAGACCCAGGAGATGAGTACTTAGGGATTGCCCTTGGGGGACTTACAAAAGGAGTTTCTCCAGAACAAATGGCCTCTGCTTATACAGCCTTTGCCAATAAAGGCGTTCGTGTTCAACCACGTTTTGTGACGAAAATTGTGGACGCAAATGGGAAAGTCGTTGTAGACAATACAGCCGTGAAGGAAAATCGTGTGACAACGGAAGAAGTTGCTAAGAAGATGACAAGTATGCTATTAACCGTATACGGTTCAGAAGGCCTTGGCGCGCCATTTTCACCAGCTGGCAAGACGATTGCCGGTAAGACTGGGACAACCGAAGCTATTAATAATGACAATGGTTCTCGTGACCAATGGATGATTGGATATACACCAGACGTAGTTGTCGCTACTTGGATGGGATATGACCAATCAGGAAACTACTCTTTATCAGCATCTAGCCGAGAAGGGGTCGGGCCGCTCTTTAAACTAGAGATGGAAGGCTTGCTTCAATTTACCACAAACACACCATTTAATGTGGAAGCCGTGAAGACGAAACAAAATAACCAAAATAACAATTCGAATAACGGTGTCGATCAATTTATCAAAGATGCTCAAAAAGCGGGCGAACAAGTTTGGAATCAAATCCAAGAATGGGGTAAAAACCTCTGGGATAAATTCAGAAATCGATAATGCGAACGTACGTACGTATTAATAGTTTAGCCCTATAAATTATGGTATAATAAAAGAGTATTTTAAGGAGGAAGAAACATGAGTAATATTTATGATACAGCCAATCAATTAGAACGCGACTTACGCGAATTACAAGAATTCAAAACAGTAAAGGAAAGCTTCGAAGCAATTTATGCTGATGAAACAGCAAAAGCGTTATTCGATGAATTCCGTACAGTGAATATCGAGTTACAACAAAAACAATTCTCAGGACAAGAAATCACTGAAGAAGATATTCAAAAAGCACAAGAATTAGGACAAAAAGTGTCTGAAAACGAACATATTAAAGCGTTAATGGAAGCTGAGCAACGTTTGAATACGATTATGCAAGACATCAACCGTATCATCACAAATCCATTACAAGAGCTTTATAGCGCAAAATAATTCATTTTAAACGGTTTTATTAAGAATCGATCCAAAGCATATTTTCTTTGAACGCACAACAGACGGTTCAGGAAAATATGCTTTTTTTGAAGAAAAGAAAGGAGCAACGTATGGTGAAATTCATCCATGCTGCCGATGTCCATCTAGGGATTACGTACGCAGGTGTCGGGAAGAATCATAAAGATATCGCAAGAGAGCTAAAACAGGCGGCGTTTGATGCCTTTGAAAGAGTCATTGATGTGGCGATTGAAGAAGAAGTCGATGCGCTTGTGTTGGCTGGGGACTTATTGGATAGTTCGCGTACCTTCGTCAAAGAAAAATTGTTTTTGCAGAGTCAATTGAATCGGCTGGAACCATTTGGAATTCCTGTCATTGTAGCGCTTGGGAATCATGATGCGGGCACTTCATACGTTTCTGGAGAGCATATTTATACTTTTGGGAGTGCTGTTGAAACGATTGAAGTGGAGACGAGAAACGGAGAACGTGTGGCCTTTAGTGGGTTTAGTTATGAGGTTCCTGTTGTAGCTACGCGGAAAGTTCAAGAGTATCCGGTAAAGAGTGCTAATTGTGACATTCATATTGGGGTATTGCATGGAGAACTGACGACTGCACAAGGTCGTTATGCGCCATTTTCTATTCCTGAACTAAGAGAAAAAGGCTATGACTATTGGGCGCTCGGACATATTCATAAGTGCCAAGAAGTCTCTAGCCAGCCATGTGCGTGGTATAGCGGTACGACGCAAGGAGCGGACCGTAAAGAGAGTGGTCCAAAGGGAGCTTTGCTGGTAGAGATTTTGCCAGGGAAAGCTCCAGAAGTTCGCTTTATTGAAACGAGTACGATGGATTGGACGGAGGTAGAACTTGCTATCTGCGAGACCGATCGTTTAGAAACTTTACCGTATCTCATCGTAGAGGCACTACCAAATCCATCGAAACGTAGTCTTGTGACGCTACATTTACGAACGGAAGAATCAATCTATTCAAGAGAGGATTTAAAACAACTGACAGAAGTTGTGAATGGGTTATTAGAAGAAAAACGTAGCCTTGTAACGGTGATGAGTATTCGAGAACAAGTTACAAAACCGCTTCGAGGAGCTTCTGGAATTTCTCTTGTGGGAGACGTGGATGCGTCACTCTTTTCTGAAATGGAGATTGCCAAGAGTGGGTTTTCGAATCAGCTGATGAGCGACTTCCTGCAAAAAGAAGATGTCCAAGAAGAGATTCATGAACGTGCACTTCGCTTATTAGAAGCTCGCTTTTCGGGAAGGGAGGAAGGGTAATGTACATTTCAAAAATCGAAATCGATCATTTTGGAAAATGGGAACATGCGACCTTTACTTTCCATCCGAACTTGCAAGTCGTGCAAGGCCTAAACGAATCTGGAAAGACGACCCTTCGACGTTTTATCGAACAAATGCTTTTTGATTTTAAACAAAAGAAGAATGGCGTTTATCCTTATCAACCGCTCCATACGAATACACGTGGCGGACGGATGTGGATTGAAGATGAAGGGCTTGGAGCTCTAATCATCGAGCGTAGTGCTGTGGGTTCTCAGAGAAAACTCGTTTTAAGGAGTGCAGAAACTGGACAAGAGCTGCCTGAAACGATGCTAGACCGAGTTCTTCATGAGTTAACGATGAATGAGTACCATTCACTCTTTGGATTCAATGAAGAGGAATTACAAAATAATGCGTTTGGAAGCGAAGAGGAAATCCATCGCTTCCTGTATAGCTTGAGTGTTATGGGACATAAGGGTGCTTATGAGGAAAGTCAAAAGTTACTTGTAGAGGCAGATAAGTTGTTTCGTCCGCAAGCCAAAAAATTGGAACTCAACGAGCGAATGGACCGACTCGAAGGCCTAACAAATCAATTGTCACAAACGAAAGGCGAGAACGTTCTTTATGAAGGCTATGTGAGTACTATCCAAGAGCTTCAAAAAGAAGAAGCGGGATTATCTGGAAAATTACAAGACACAGAATCTAGACTCGATGTCTTAGAGAATAAGCTCACTCATTTTGACGCCTTAGAAGAATTCCGTGCAATGGAAGGACTACAAGAGTTTCCAAAAGACTACGACCATAGTAAGGCCGTGGAAGCCAATAGTACTTTACGTGCCTTTGAAAAAGAACTCGAACGAACGAAAATCGAGTTAGAGCAGGCAAAAGCGGAAGCAGAAGCACTTGGACAAGCAACGGAGGATACGACTCTTGAAACACTGTACGCGAAGGTGCAAGGTGCTGCAGCGGTAGAAGAGCGTGCCTTTGAATTGGAACGTGAGTTGAAGACGCATCCGGGGAATATCGGTGTTCAAAGTGAGGATGCCAAACCATTTACAGAGGCGGAATTAGCGAAATTAGATGGCCTTCAAGGGGAACAAGGACATACAGGGCAGTTCCAATCATGGCTTCTTATTGTGCTTGTTGGAATCATTGCCATTATCGTGGTTGGATTTTTAACGAACCAAGTAGTGCTAGGTGTTGGGATTGCTGCAACGCTTGCGATTGGCGGAGGTTTCTTCTTACAGAAAAATGGAAAAATCCTTACTCCAAAAACGAATGCAGTAGATGAAAAAGTCCAACAGCTCCTTTTAGAGAAAGGAATCGAAGTAACTCTAGACGAAGCAAGACGTTTTGTGCGAAGAAATGAAGGACGAAGTGTCAATGATTTCTTACAAAAGAAGGCGCAATTCGTCCAATTGGAACAAAGACTAGATGCCTTTAAAGAAGAAAGTAAAGACTTCTGGACTAAAGAACAAATCACGCCTCCTGCTACGGTGGAGCAACAGCTACGCATTATCCGGGAGACATGGATGGCTTCACAAAAACGAGTGGCAAAATTAGAACAACTTCAAGAGAGTATCTTAAAGAAAGAACGCCATTTAGCGAAATTGAAACAAGATACAACAGAAGTGCGTGAAGACTTACAATCGGCGATTTCATCCCTTGGAATCACTTCTGTAGAAGAGTTTAGAACCCAGTTACCTACACTAGACAATCGTGTAGCCTTAGTTCAAAAGAGAGCGTATATTGAAAAGCAAGTAACTATTTTTACGGATGAAGAAAAAGAAAGCTTGCAACGACAAACGCTTGAAGAGGAAATTCAAGACGAGTCCTTCACGAAGGCGCAGTTGGAAAGTAAACGGAAAGAAGTACGTGACCAATTGGCAAGTACGAAAACAAAGGCCGAACTGCTCGAAGAAGATGACAATGCAGAAGCCCTTCAAATGGAAGCAGACTTTGAGCGATTCGAAGTGCAAGAGTCTATTAAGGATTGGGCAACGCAAGTGTATGCAGCCAAATGGATCTTGAAGCAACTGGAAGAAAAAGTCCCCACAAGAGTGCCATTGATTTTAGATGAGGCGAGTCGTATTTTTAATCGACTTACGATGGGGCAATATACGAAAATTCTCTTAACGGATACGCAGGCGAAGGTGCAGCAGACAAACGGTCAATGGATGGAAGCTTTCTATCTGTCAAAAGGAGCGTTAGACCAACTGTATGTGGCAATTCGTTTTGCCTTTATTTTCCAATTAACGAAGAAGATGAAAATTCCGGTGTTAATCGATGATGGATTCGTCAATTTTGATAGAGAACGTCTATCGATTATGTTAGAATTAATGGAAGAGCTATCACGCGTAACACAAGTTTTTTACTTTACAACGGAAGTTCCGCTTCAGTTACCTAAAGAGAATGTACTGAAGTTAGGGGAAAGAGAAAGAAGGTAAATCATGACAAAAAAATTATATGAATACAATGTGGACGAGATTTTTGAAATCTGCCTATTAATTAAATCTGCAGATGTGCGTATGGCAAAAAATGGCAATCCGTTTATCGCCTTCACGTTCCAAGATCAATCTGGTCAAATGGACGGAAAATATTGGTCTGCCACGTCAGATGATATTGCAAAATACGTACCAGGAAAAGTAGTAGTTGTGAACGGAAAACGCGAAATGTACAATAATTCGCCACAAGTAAAAATTGTCAGCCTTCGACTTACCGATGCTTCAAAAGGGGAGCCGACATCTGCGAGTCATTTCGTTGAACACGCTCCAATGACGAAGGAAGAAATGGAAGAAGAAGTGAACCAAATCATGTTCGATATTACAAATCCATATTTGCGTCGTATCGTGCATAATATCTTGAAAAAATACCAAGAAGACTTCTTCGAATTTCCTGCAGCGAAACGTCACCACCATGCGTTTGTAGGTGGGCTAAGTTTCCACACAGTATCGATGTTACGCCTTGCTAAAGCCATCGCAACACAATACACCCAAATCAACCGTTCATTATTATATTCTGGTGTGATTTTACATGATATTGGTAAAACGATGGAATTAACGGGCGCAATCGGCACAGAGTACACATTAAAAGGGAACTTACTCGGTCATATCGTGATTATGGACGAAGAGATTACAAAAGCCTGTGAAGAACTCGATATCGATGAAAATCAAGAAGATGTGCTTTTATTAAAACATCTCGTTTTAGCTCACCACGGCAAACTCGAATACGGGTCACCAGTACGTCCGCAATTATTAGAAGCAGAAGTATTACACCATATCGACTTGTTAGATGCGACGATTACTATGATGTCGAATGCACTCGATAAGACAGAACCAGGCGCATTCTCAGAGCGTGTATTTGGTTTAGATAACCGCTCGTTTTATAAACCAATATCCCATGAGTAAGAATAAAAGTTTGATAGTATGTGTAAATTGATAAGCCATCAATATTACCAGCAATGCTCCAACCGACACTCTTTTAATCGAGGTGTGAAAAGAAAACATTTGGTTCAAAAAAACTATTAAAATTGATTTTACAATTTGCGGTAGGCCTTGTATTATTCGGTCTATTATGGATTGTGTTTAGTTTTACTCGTCCAAAATATAATGATGATGCTTTGTTTTCTTATGAAATCATTAATCAATCAAATCAGAATATTGAAGAATTGATTATTGGTGAATATTCTGAGAACGATATTAACTCTCCAGAGGATCGAGTGTATCTAAAAAATTTAGCGGCTCATTCTAGAACAAGAGGAGCAGTAGACATTTCTAAATCAGAAAGAAGTGTTTCTCCATTCTATTTAGATTATGTGTATCAAGGAAAAAGGAAAACTTTGCTAAAAACGGTATCTGTTGAAACTAGACCCAAAGGACTTCATATCACTATCACTATTAAGGAAGTGGATAACGAGGGTTACATGACGGGAACTAGCGAAATCAATTCATTTATTTTTGAAAAACGTGAATTTACTCCAGAAAGTATAAAAAGAGCTGAGGAAGCTAATACTACACCATAATTAGAAAGAAGTTAGATTGTTTTAAGAGGAATTAGGCTAATTTATAGCTTAGTTCCTTTTTTATATTGAAGTGGTAGATTTCCTGTGCTACCATAAACACAAATAGCTAGGAGGACTGTCAATGAATCCAATAGGAACAAAACCAATTCAGACAGAACGATTACTGCTCAGACCTTTTCAAGTAGAAGACGCACCAGCGATGTTTAAAAACTGGTCGAGCAATGCAGAAGTGACGAAATATTTGACGTGGCCTCCACATGAATCTGTCGAAACGACAAAGGAGAGTCTTAATCGTTGGGTAGACGGTTACCAAAATCCACTTCAATTTAAGTGGGCAATCGTATTTGACAATGAAGTTGTTGGTAGTATCGATGTTGTGCATTTGGAAGAAAAGCTGGATGCTGTGGAGATTGGTTATGCGCTTAGTCGCAAATGCTGGGGAAAAGGAATTATGACAGAAGCGCTTATTGCAGTAATCGATTATCTCTTAGAAGAAGCGGGCTGTAATAGAGTAGCCGCACGTCACGATGTGAATAATCCAGCCAGCGGAAATGTGATGCTAAAAGCTGGTATGACTTATGAAGGCACGCTGCGACAATATGGCAAAAATAATCAAGGTATCTGTGATATGGCATATTATTCCATCATTAAAGCAGATAGATTGAAGTAGGAGTTAAGTACATGTGTTTGATTTGTGAGCGGATCGAATTAATTAAACAAGGAAAAAATCCGCATTTTGTAAAAGAACTTGAAACGGGTTATGTAGTAATAGGAGACGGACAGTATTTTAAAGGATACACATTGTTCCTAGCCAAAGAACACGTAACGGAATTGCATCAAATGGAGTATGAAACAAAAATAAAATTTCTAGAAGAAATGAGTATTGTTCAAGAGGCCGTGGCAAAAGCGTTTCAAGCTGAGAAGATGAATATCGAATTGTTAGGAAATGGTGATGCACATGTACATTGGCATCTGTTTCCAAGAAAAGCAGGAGATATGCACGGGTATGGCCATAATGGAAGAGGCCCTGTCTGGTGGGTTCCTTGGGAAGAAATGTCATCCGAAGAATATCAACCAAAAGAGAGTGATCTGCTTCAATTAGTAAATCATTTAAAAGAGTATTTATAAATAGGACAATAAGACATCTACAAAAGTAGGTGTCTTTTTTCGTGAGCAGAAAATTTTGTGATTATGAAATCGTGAGATATACTCTAACTGTAATCAAAAATATTACAGTTAGAAAGGTGATTTTATGACAACAACAGTAAAAAATATCATTATTGGTTTCGGTAAAGCCGGAAAAACATTAGCAGGATACTTAGGAAGTATTGGAGAAGATACGATTTTAATCGAAAAATCCAAAGAAATGTACGGTGGAACATGTATTAATGTCGGCTGTATTCCTTCTAAAAAATTAGCAACCAAAGCACTTCGTAAACAATATTCAAACGAAGACGCTAGCAGCTACTATACAAAGAGCGTTCAAGAAAAGAAAGCTTTAATTGCGGCTTTAAACACAGCAAACTACAATAAAGTAGATTCTGTGGAAAAAACACAAATTATCGACGGAACTGCACGTTTTGTAGATGAACATACAGTAGCTGTAGAAACTGCTGAAGGAGAAAAACTCTTCAAAGCAGATCGTATTTTCATTAATACAGGAGCAACTCCGTTCGTACCACCAGTAGAAGGTTTAACAATCGGTGGAGCAATTCATACAAGCGAAACAATTATGAACTTAGAAGAATATCCAGAAAGCCTTGTCATTATCGGTAGTGGATTTATCGGATTAGAGTTCGCTGCAACTTACGCACAATTCGGTACAAAAGTAACAGTAATCGATGTGACTGAAGCATTCCTTCCTCGTGAAGACGAAGATGTAGCCCAAGCTGTGAAAGAGCAATTAGAAGCTTTAGGTGTTACTTTCAACTTAGGCGTTCAATTAAAAGCCGTTCATCAAGAAGGCGGTAAAGCAGTGGTGGAAGCAACGACAGGAGAAGGTGCACCAGTTGCGTTTACAACAGATGCAGTCTTAGTTGCGACAGGTCGTCGTGCAAACGTTCAAGGTCTAGATTTAGACAAAGCGGGCGTTGAATTAACAGAACGTGGCGCGATTAAAGTCAATGAATTCTTACAAACAAATGTGCCTCATATTTTCGCAATGGGTGATGTAAACGGCGGACCACAATTCACATTCGTATCATTAGATGATTTCCGTATCGTGAAACGTTTCTTAGCAGGGGATACAACATATTCAACAAAACAACGTGCGAAATTCCCAACAGCAACCTTCATTAACCCACCTTTAGCAAGCGTTGGTTTAAATGAAAAACAAGTCAAAGAAGCAGGCATCGAAGTTAAAGTGGCGAAACTTCCAGCAATGGCGATTCCAAAAGCAAAAATCTTAGGAAACCAAGTAGGATTCTACAAAGTATTAGTGGACGCTTCAACAAACCAAATCGTTGGTGCGACATTATTCGCTGAAGAAGCACATGAAGTGATTAACATTATCGCAACTGCAATGAACGCGAACTTACCATACACAGTTCTTCGCGATCAAATCTATACTCACCCAACAATGGCAGAAGCTTTAAACGACGTATTCGGCTTAATTAAGTAGGGGTTATTATGGGAAATGACTTTATCGTAATGATTCACTGCCTAACGTACCTGGCAATTCATCACGAAAATCGTTATTCAAGCAAAGACCTCGCATTTAACGCTTGTAGCAACCCGGCGATTGTTCGAAAGTTGATGAGCCAAGCGGTGAAGAAAGGCTGGGTGTCAACCACTGCGGGGAAACAAGGTGGCTACCAGTGGGAAGGTGATCCAAAAAAGGTGAAACTCGGAGAAATCTTCTTATTAGTATCCGAGGATGAACGCTTGGAAAAAGCCTTCAAAGAAGCTGCCGACCCAACCTGCCTTGTGAGCACACGCATGGGAAGCGTTATGGGCAAATTGCAAGAAGAACAAATCCAACAACAAATTAATTTCTATAACAAACGCACCATCCAAGACATGATTGATGGTGTTCAAACTGAATGTCATTAGTAAAGACCGAGCAACTGCTCGGTCTTTTTATGTGCTCATTATAATGTATACATTA
>JUUF01000149.1 GCA_001058355.1 Carnobacterium maltaromaticum | reverse complement strand
GGATTTTATAATAGCTGTAATAGGAAAAGATTAAATGTGAATTAGCGGACGTTAGAATGAAGTTCTTACGTCCGCTTTGAACATTAAAGGGGAGAGACAATAGGCTCGACCCGGTCTCCTATTACAGCTATTATCAAAAAATCCGTAAAGATTCCGAGAAATCAAATCAAATTAAATAGGGTGAGTCGATATCGGCTCACCCATGTTGCTTAATTAGAATAATAAAGAGTAGAGTTTATTAGCCTAATTGAACAAATTTAAATGGCGTTGCATTTTCTCCACATTAGATTGCAACTGTTGAAGAGAAGCATTAAAGTCGTTCATCCACTCGGTTGAAACGACGGACATTTTTAACCGCGCTTCGTTTGTCATGCGAAGCAATGTTTCAAGCGACTGTAAAATGTCGTCGGATTCCTTGCCGACAAGTTCCGTTCGGTAAGTAGCAATCAACTGTTTACGGTCTGCTTGAAATTGTTCATACAGTAACCTGTCACAAGACGAACTTGAAAAACAAGTACGAGCAGTTCGGTTTTCCGTATTACAAATCATGATAATATTATCGGCATTCTGAAATCGTTGTTGATGGGGATCTTTATTATTCGGATTGTCACATAACTCCATGGTTTGTGCCTGCACTCGAAACCACTTTAAGCATTTCTCTTCGGGGATACCAAAGCGTTCGAGGGCTCGTTGTTTAAAGTGTTTTGTGAGAGAATACTGTTGAAAATTCGCAAGTCCCATAGCGTACACCTCCTTTCTAAAATTTTCACCTATATTATACTCCTCACGCTAGAGAAAAACACGAAAAGAAGAGTAGATTTGTTGACGAATTTGAGGGAATACTGTATTCTACAAAAAGGAAAAAATTAATAGTGACCTGTAAAGGGATATGTGTTGACAGATTCTCTATTATTTGGTAGACTATTGAAGTTGAGAAAACAAGCAGAAGCATCCCGCTTCTCGCCTAAGTTGACAAGGGTCCTTGGGCTGATAGGAAATGTTCAAGTTTTAAAAAGACATTGGCAGCGGGAGTATTCTATTACTTCCGTTGCTTTTTTGCTTTTTTTCTCTCAAAAATTCTTGGAGGTGAATATCATAGCAAAAGATATGATGGTCAATGATGGAATTCGCGCTCGTGAGTTACGTGTTATTGACAATAACGGTGAACAAATTGGTGTTCAAACGAAAAACGATGCTTTACGTTTAGCAGAACAAGCTGGACTTGATCTAGTATTAGTTTCGCCAAACGCAAAACCGCCAGTTGCCAGAATTATGGATTATGGTAAATATCGCTTTGAACAACAGAAAAAAGAACGAGAAGCTCGCAAAAACCAAAAAGTCATCAATATCAAAGAAGTGCGTTTAAGCCCTACAATTGATGAGAACGACTTTAATACGAAGTTAAAAGCGGCGATCAAGTTCCTTGAAAAAGGCGATAAAGTCAAAGCAAGCATTCGATTCAAAGGTCGTGCCATTACTCATAAAGAGATTGGTCAAAAAGTTCTCGAGCGTTTAGCAGAACAAGTTTCTGAAATCGCGACAGTTGAACAAAAGGCTAAAATGGACGGACGAAGCATGTTCTTGATGTTAGCACCTAAGAATGATAAGTAAAAAAGTAACAGGAGGAAAGTCTCATGCCAAAACAAAAAACACACCGTGGTTCAGCTAAACGTTTCAAACGTACAGGTGGTGGAGGATTAAAACGTTCTCAAGCCTTCACAAGCCACCGTTTCCATGGCAAAACTAAAAAACAACGTCGTCACTTGCGTAAACAAACAATGGTTCACGCTACTGACATCAAACGTATTAAACAACAATTAAGTCAAATGCGTTAATTCAGCACGCAAACTATTACATTTTCGAACAGTCGCAAGAGACTGATAGACCAAGGAGGAATTAATTATGCCACGTGTTAAAGGTGGAACAGTTACTCGTCGTCGTCGTAACCGCGTTTTAAAATTAGCAAAAGGTTACTACGGAGCGAAATCAAAATTATTTAAAACAGCTAAACAAGCAGTCATGAAATCATATATGTATGCTTACCGTGACCGTCGTCAAAAGAAACGTGACTTCCGTAAATTATGGATCGCACGTATCAATGCGGCAGCTCGTTTAAACGGATTAAGCTACAGCAAATTAATGCACGGCTTAAAATTAGCTGGTATCGAAATGAACCGCAAAATGTTAGCTGACTTAGCAGTTAACGATGCAGCTGCTTTCACAGTATTAGCAGACAAAGCTAAAGAAGCATTAGCAAAATAATTTTATTTTCTAGATAATAGATCCACATTTGAGCCCCGTTAAACTCAATGTGAAGAATACCAAGAAAGAAATTGGAGGAAACAATCGTGCGTACAACATACATGGCTAAAGCTAGCACTACAGAACGTAACTGGGTTGTTATCGACGCTACTGATGTGCCATTAGGACGTCTTTCAGCTGTTGCAGCAAGCATTTTACGTGGAAAAAACAAACCAACATTTACACCTAACGTTGATACAGGTGATTTCGTAATCATCATCAACGCTGACAAAGTTGCCTTAACAGGTAAAAAAGCAACTGATAAAGTTTACTATCACCACTCAAACCACCCTGGTGGATTGACTGCTCGTACAGCTGGTGAATTACGTGCTAACAACTCTCGTAAATTAGTTGAATTATCAATCAAAGGCATGTTACCTAAGAACTCATTAGGTCGTCGTCAATTTACTAAATTACATGTTTACGGTGGAGCTGAACATCCACATGCTGCACAACAACCAGTAGCAGTAGACATCCAATCACTAATCTAAGGAGGAAAAAGCATTGGCTCAAGCACAATACCGCGGCACTGGACGCCGTAAAAACTCAACTGCCCGTGTTATCTTAGTACCAGGGACAGGAAACATTACAATTAACAAAAAATCAATCGAAGAATACATCCCATTTGCTTACTTACACGAAGTAATCAAACAACCTTTAAACTTAACTGAAACATTAGGTTCATACGACGTTTTAGTTAACGTTAACGGTGGTGGATTCACAGGTCAATCAGGAGCTATCCGTCACGGAATCGCTCGTGCATTATTAACAGTTGACCCTGACTTCCGTGGAGTGTTAAAAGCTGCTGGCTTATTAACACGTGACCCACGTATGAAAGAACGTAAAAAACCAGGCTTGAAAAAAGCTCGTAAAGCATCACAATTTAGTAAACGTTAAAACTTATTTAAACTTATTGAAAGCATTTCGTATCAAAAATACGGGATGCTTTTTCTGTTCACCCCAAATTTTTGTAACTAGGTGATACTTGAAATTAATACAAATTTGGTTGTTTTTGATAAATCTAAGCAACACTACATGATGAAGTGAAAGGGGATGAATCTTTGATAGTATTCACTTATTGTGAAATATGATATATTTATTAATTAGATGGATGAATACTTCTAGAGTTAAATATAGTATAATAGGGACATACTTTTTGGTTTATTTTTGTTTGTAGTCGGATTATGAAAGAATATCCAATATTATGCGATAAGATAGAATGTTACAAAAAAGAAAGGGGATGCAATCCGATGAAGAAAGACAGATTAATTGTATTGACAGATGCTGTTCTAGCAATTATTATGACCATCTTGGTTTTAGAGTTAGAAAAACCAACAACACCAAGTCTTGAAGCTTTTTGGGATTTACGGCAAAATTTCTTTGCTTGTTTTCTTTCCTTTTTCTGGTTGGGATCGTTATGGATGGCACTAAACACATTATGGGAAAAGGTTGAGAAAATTTCCTCAGAAATTATTTGGTGGAATTTGTTTCTACTCTTGGAGCGGCAGGAGTTCTCTTTGGAGAATTTCATGCCATCCAAGATACCAGTCTGAATGATGTGGTGGACCGGATCTATATAAATGTCAAGGATTTACCGTTTCAGTCCTTGGGAGCTTTAGCTAATATCCTGTCTGATATTAGGAAGGGACTGATTCAAGACAGTCATATCTGGTCTTTCTTCCAGTCATTTTTCAAACAATATCAGTTGATAATCAGCTTAAATCAGATCTATCAGTTTGTCTATCTTTCTCTGATGGAGATCATGTCCTATCTTCACTTTGATTATTGGAAAAAAACGGCTCGGTCAGGAGCTAGTATGAATAAGGAGAACAAATGAAACGTTTAAAAATGTTATGGCATATTATGCAGGTTACGGGTTTTACTCGGTTTGCTCTGAGTTTTGTGGCCTTTGTTTTTGGGTCAGGAGGCGTGCTTTTCCTAGTTGAACCTGCTATCACAAATTACGGAGACGGTCTTTGGTATGCTTTTGTGACTTCGACGACTGTCGGCTACGGGGATCTCCTAGCTGTGACCTTGATTGGAAGGATTACCAGTGTCTTCTTGACGATTTATGGGCTCATATTTTTTGGCTGTTTATCAGCTGTTATTTTTAATTATTATACCAATTTAAATAAGGAAAGAGGAGAGGACAAATGACTGCCAATTATTCAACACGGGAATACCGTGAGAAATTATACGATGACCTTCATGTTCGATTGAGAGATACAGCGATTTTGATGTGTGCAATTTTTATTGCCTCTATAGGTCTAAATATGAATTCAACAGCTGTCGTTATTGGAGCCATGCTGATTTCCCCTATTATGACACCGATTGTTGGACTGGGTGTTGGTTTAGCTATTTTTGATACCCGTTTAATCAAACAATCTTTAGTGGTTTTATTTACTCAAGTATTGGTCAGTTTGCTTGTCTCGACTTTGTATTTCTGGATGTCTCCCTTATCTTATGCAAGTAGCGAGTTGATTGCACGAACCTCTCCAACCATTTGGGATGTCCTCATTGCTATTGCTGGTGGGATTGCTGGTGTGATCGGTTCAAGGAAAAAAGAAGCAAACAATATCGTGCCAGGAGTAGCCATTGCTACAGCTCTGATGCCGCCTATCTGTACTGCTGGCTATGGTTTAGCTAATGGGAATGTACGATTTTTATTGGGGGCTCTCTATCTTTTCTTGATCAACTGTGTCTTTATCATGCTAGCCAACATTGTTGGAACAAGAATTTTGATGAGAAAGTCTCCCTTAAGTTCATTTAATGAGCTAAGCATTAAAATGAGAATTGGGTTGATATCCTTGATTGTATTATTGGTCCTTCCAGCCAGCTATTCAGCAGTCACTCTGACGATGGATCAAGCGCGAAAAGAAGGAATCAAACAGTTTGTAGGAAATGAGTTTGCCAATCATACGGTCATTAATCAAGTCTACAAGTCAAGTAATAATGAATTGGTCTTGACGGTTGTTGGAGATCCGATTTCAGAAGAAGAATTAGAAACCATTCGCCAAAAACAAGCCTCTTACGGTATTCAATCTGTTCAATTGAAAGTCAAGCAATTCAATAATTCGGCAAAATTAGATAGTGAGACGATCAAGGAATTTTACGAAAACATTGACAAGTATATCGAACAAAAACTCTCAGAAAAGGATTTACAAAACGATCGCGCAAAAGAAAATGAAGCAGACAAGGATTGAGAACGATGAACTGAATAGGTTTTTCTTTTTGTTTGTTTTCTGATAGCGGTCAATAAATGAACAAAGCAAGCCTCAAAACGTTAATACATTATGGGAATTACTTACAAGATCTCAGCACTCTGTATGGCACTGACCCCCGTAAAT
>JUUF01000148.1 GCA_001058355.1 Carnobacterium maltaromaticum | reverse complement strand
CTCTTTGGTGCAAGTTTTGAACAGTCGAAGAAGATTGTAAAAAAAGAAATTTTGACAAGGGATGGAGCCCAAATCGGTATTTCTTCTTCGATGAGTTTCTGGACAAGAGTGTCAGGATTAATTGCATTAGCCTTTAGCTTTATTATGTATGGTATCGGAATTTATTTGCCAGATAATATGAGAGAGTCCACCAAAGGAGTTCAAGTTATTTCAGAAAGTACGGGAACTTTAATAGGAGAAATTGGACTTTATTTACGTCCATTAATTCTTGCTTTAGTGATCTTGCTTTCAGCCATAATAATATTGGATATTTTTCCAAAAATTAATTATGCCTATCAACTGTTATACGGAAATATTTTCGTGGTACTATCTGCGATAGTTATGTTGATTGCAAGTTTGCCTTTTACGATTGGACTAACTATAGGAGCTTTTGGTGTGCTTGCGTTTGTAGTTCAATTATTAATTAGTGTTTATTTGTTTAAGATATTTATTCTGGACGAAATGAACCAGTTAAAAAAGTCTATATATAATGAAAAAGAGGTTGAGAGTAAAGATTGGGGAGCTGCTATCATTAATTTTGTAAAAAGATATGGTGGAAT
>JUUF01000147.1 GCA_001058355.1 Carnobacterium maltaromaticum | reverse complement strand
CAAATGGGAGTGTCTGTTTCTATGAGTTTTTGGAAAAGAGTGTTTGGGCTAGTTGGATTAATGTTTAGCTTTATTGCTTACGGGGCGGGGATATATTTGACCGATGGTTTCAGAAGTTCAACAGATAGTGTCCAGGTAATCTCTAAAAGTACGGGAGCTTTGATTGGAGAAGTGGGGTTGTATTTCCGCCCAATCAATTTGGTCTTAGTAATTTTATTTACAGCAATAATTATTTTAAATATTTTGCCAAAAATTAATTATGCTTATCAATTAATATATGGAAATTGTTTATTAATAATGTTCGGGTTAGTAACAATTTTTTCTGGGTTACCTTTATTAATTGGGTTAACAATTGAAGCGTTTGGAACACTCGCATTTGTTGTTCAATTAATCGGCTGTGGCTATTTAGTTAAGAAACTTATTGTTGATGTAATGAAGGAAGTTAAGACTTCCCTTTATAATGAAAATGACATAAAAGATAAAGATTGGGGAACTCCTATTATTAATTTCGTAAAAAGATATGGTGGAAT
>JUUF01000146.1 GCA_001058355.1 Carnobacterium maltaromaticum | reverse complement strand
TCGAGGAAGTAGATATAGTTGTTGAGTTTTTCTCGAAGCTTCAACAAGTGTTCTTCCTCCAGAGATTCTATCCATTTATTCCCATCAATCAACAACAACTCTAGATGGTCATCTGAAACACCCATCGCATCGATGCTTGTAACGTCTAGTTCAACTTCCTCAACTTCTTTAATAGACTCTACTACTTTAGGTGGATTGTCATATTTTTCCTTGAATTCCTTAAGAATCTTCTCTACCTTTTCCGCCTCATAATACTTGAAAGAAGGAATTGATTTAATATTTCCAATTAATCGAGCATAATATCCACTAGTTTTTAACTCGTTAGGAAGTTTTTCTATTGTATCAAGTATAAGAGGAACTAATTTTCTTGTATCAATTTCAAAAGGAAGAGGCTTATATTCCGACAGAATGAAATCTTGAAGCAATAAATATTCTGTAACTTGCCATATTTTCTTTTCATCAATACTTAAAGAAAACTCTTTTAATATCTCAAATGTCCTTTTCTCTATATCTTTATCACCTTCTACATATAGAGGGAATAAACAATATTCCATCAACACCTGAATATCAGTGTATTCTGTTATCATTGAGTTGCGTTGTTGAAAACGATACCTAATATCCTCTCCAAGAAATGCTTCTGCTTCTTTTCCTTCCTTCATCACCTCTAGATAATGTTTGACAAAATATCTATAATTCTCTTTATTTTTCAATTTATAAGTCTTCATTTATTTACTCCATTGGTTAATTCTAAAAATTCCTTCAACTTGCTCAATTTTATTAGTGCCTGGTTCATAGACGCGTGGATTTTTGATTTCATAATAGCCTTGACGTTCAATCGCAGATAGAAAGTCATCGTAGGAATGCCCCTTCATATCGATTGACGGCATAAGTAGTTCGCTCTCGGACATATGAATGTTAGAACCAGACCAAGTTTTGGCTCCCGGAATATTTAAGGATGAAGAACCTGGCGTATCCCCATTTGTAAATTGTATCCAGCCTTTTTTATCCATATTTCTAACTAACTCAGGACTATACTCATATTGATACATTCCTGTATTGTAAGCATCCTCTGGTAATCCTTTGACCGTTGCTACTTCTGAACCTGATTTCAGGTTTCCGCCCTCATCATACAAAAGGGTAGAATCTTCTACAATACTCGTCGCAAACGTGCCCTGACCAGCCCCAGTTATTATGTCTCTTCTTCCAATCACTGGATTATCACCACTAAAAGCAAATCTCTTCATATTAGCACCATCAACAACAGAGGAAGCTCCACTTTCTAGATAAGGCTGCTTAATGGCCTCTTTGTATACAACTGGATAATCGTACTGTCTATCCGCATACATCTTGTAATAGGTTTCTTTATTTGGGACTGCTCCTTCTTTAACACCACGTTCCGCATACATATCAAAAGTTTCCATAAATGCCGCTTGTTTCTCTGGTGTATTCCAATCCATTTCTTTACTTGCAAGCTCTCTAAATTTTGCGAATGCCGCCTTTTTGATTTCTGGTGACACATGTTCAGCAGTTGTATAATCTTGAATGCGAATATTTCCAGTTTCATCTATACCGACCGCTTTTAATTGGATACGTTGAATTTCGCCTGATGCATTACGAGTCTCAACGGTTATTTTCGTTTCGACATCTTTTAGATTTGTCTTGAACTCATCAATCTTTTTAGTTAAAAACTCTTTATAGTTAGGAAAATTTAGTTCAGATACGTTATTTTTCACCTTATTGAGGCTAAACTTGTTGGCTGCTTTATAGGCTGCA
>JUUF01000145.1 GCA_001058355.1 Carnobacterium maltaromaticum | reverse complement strand
CTCAATCCGGTGCCCCATTATGACTATTATGAAGACATTCGAGGAATCTGTAAGATAGACGTAAGTCTATTATTTTTTTGCACACAAAAAAGGAGAGGTTGCCCCCTCCTTTTATTAGTCATTATCTTCATAGGTTTCGTCTGTTTCGCCTTCTTCAGCACGAATCTGCTCAAGTTCTTCCTCAGAAAGTTTTGTGACATGGATTTTACGAATACGATCATTCTCGATTTCCGTTGGTTGTAACAGATACCCTTCGAATCTCACCTTCACTACCTCATCATCATCTGGGAAGTAGCCAAGTTTTTCAATAATCGCACCCGCCATTGTGTCCACTTCATCAGACTCTAATGACGTTTGATAAATTTGATTGAATCGATCGAGCGATATTCCGGCATCAATCACCGAATTATTTTCGTCAATTTCTACGACTTCTTTTTCTTCTTCGTCGTACTCGTCTTCGATATCTCCGACGATTTCTTCAATCAAGTCTTCTAATGTAACAATCCCTTCAACTCCGCCGTATTCATCTTTTAATACCGCTAAGTGTTGACGAGTTTTTCTAAATTCTACTAATAAATCGTCCACGAAAATCGTCGATGGTACAAATACTGGTTCATGCGCTAGGGCGCGTAAGTCAATATTGTCAAATCCTTGCTCTCTTGCAGCACGGAAGACATCTTTCACGTGAATTACTCCGATTACTTTATCCTTATCTTCTTCGTAAAGAGGAAGACGAGAATAAGAACAGTTCAAGATGGTCTCTAGGTTCTCTGAAATATCGTCATCCACGTCGAGCATTAATGTATCTGTACGTGGAACCATCACTTCACGTGCTAGTTTTGTATCTAGAGAAAGCACCCCTTGCATCATCGCAAACTCGGAAATATCAATCGCTCCGTCGTTACGACTGTTGGCAAGTAAAGACTTCATCTCGCTTCGTGTTAATTTTTCTTCTACTCGTGTAAATTCAATCGGTGTAATTCGTTTTAATAACCCTGTTGAGAACGTCAAAATCCATACGAATGGTTTTGAGATCTTTTTGACAAACAAAATAATTCCTGCAGTATTTAATGCAATCGGTTCTGCCACTTGCAACGCCACTTGTTTTGGATATAATTCCCCGAAAACTAAAGTGAGGTATGCTAGAACGACTGTCACAATCACAAGTGATAATGTTTCAGCTCCAGGAATGTTTCCTAATAATGGTTGAATTCGTGAAGAGAAACTTGTGGCGGCAGACGCACTCGAGAAGAATCCTGCAAACGTAATCGCTACTTGAATTGTTGCGAGAAATTCATCTGAATTCTCTAACAAGCGCATTACTTTAATTGCTTTTTTATCTCCTTCTTGCGCTCTTTGTGCCATTTTCCCTTGGTTGATAGACACAAACGCAATCTCCGCTGCAGAGAAAAATGCATTTAATGCAGTTAGTAATACAATGATTAAGATCTGGACTCCCAGCGAACTCCCATCTGAATCAGCTGTCATAATTTTGTTAACCCCTTTTAACTATAGATTTTTCCATTTTATGAAATGGTATAGAGATATCATATCAGTTTTTTTTGAAAAATCAAGATTTAGTACTGTTTTGTAATGGTTCTTTAATGTTTAAAACCCTTTCTAATGCAATTTTTAGATTGAGTCTTTCCATTTTCTCATCATTTCCTAACTTTTCTAGTTACAATTTGCCTAAAAAGTGGTACTATTGTAGTGAAACCAATCTCAAGGAGGAATGAGTATGTTATTAAAATCTCTTGTAGTTCCAAAAAAGAGTCTAACGGTTGTTAAAGAATCTTGTACGTTAGAAGAAGCGATTGCAATCTTAGAAGAATCAGGATACCGCTGTGTTCCTGTATTAGATGAAACGGAAACGTTCTTTAGAGGAAACATTTATAAAATGCATATCTATCGCCACAAAGCAAACGGTGGAGATATGAGTCTTCCAGTTACTCATTTAATTAAAAACTCAACTAAATTCATCAGTGTGGATAGCTCTTTCTTCAAAGTGTTCTTCACGATTAAAGAATTACCTTACATTGCCGTATTAGATAAACAACAACGTTTCTACGGAATTTTAACGCACAACAGTTTATTGTCAATGTTACAAGAATCTTGGAATGTGAAGAGTGGATCTTATGTTTTAACCATTATTTCTGGTGGTGAAAAAGGCGCCCTTGCGAATATCTCTAAAGTAATCAACAAGTACGCTTCTATCGCCAACGTAATGACCATCGATACCCAACAAGATAAAAGCTTACGCCGTATCTTGGTGACATTGCCAGCAGGCGTGTCAAAAGATACTTTACACCAAATCGTCGACAGCCTTGAAAAGAAAGACTACTCTGTTGCGGAAGTGGAAGATTTGCAAAACAATTAGGATGTGAGCAAAAGCGCTCATAGGCGATGACGGTTCG
>JUUF01000144.1 GCA_001058355.1 Carnobacterium maltaromaticum | reverse complement strand
ACTTATAAGTGAATTTTGGGATTTCAACTAATATTGTGAACTCGTTTATTAATCGCAATATAAATTGAAAATAGGCATGAAAAAAGACGATAGATTTTTGATTTTTCTATCGTCTTTGTGTTTTGTATTTAATTAGACAAACTGGTATTTGTTAATTTGTAAATCTCAACAAATACCCATTTGGATCTTGTATTAAAAACTCTATTTGCATTTCTTCTATTCCATTAACTTGATATATGTTTCTAGTTAGTTCTCTGTATAATTCTATATTCAAATGATTCACTAATTTATAAAGCTCTTCAATATTATCAACAGCTATTGAAAAATTTATTCCTCTTCCTAATGGATATACTAGTTCACCTATATTCCAACCATCATCGTGAATTTGTTCAAACATAAACTGACTATCTTGAAATGACATGAAAACAAATTTATCTTCAGTACGTTCATATTCAATTTTAAATCCTAATTCTCTATAAAATTTTTTAGTCCGTTCAATATCAAAAACTGACAATTCAGGAATCATCCTATTAAAATTCATGTTTCCGCCTCGACAAATTATAAATTCCCAGCTCTACAAGCGAAGGATTTAATTATTCTTTCTTTTTGGTTTTGGTGTAGGTAATTCATCCTAATTGTGCGATGTTTTGTTTTATCTCCAATGATCTCGAGTTTGGGCCACTAAGATGAGTCCTTTTGTAAAGGAAATGGTCATCTTGCCCCCTGTAAACTCATTACTGACAAGTGCCACTGGGTACGCGTAGCTTTTTGAATCGAGCGTGTATTTGACATCGACGAGGGTGATATTTTCCACAGGAGTCATACTAATAAAGGAAAGGTACTTCGTAAAGTCCATCTTTTCAATCGTGTATGTGCCTGGCTGGATGAAATTCACGACATTCGTTGCATCCTCGAACACCACGTATGGAATGAGCGGTGCTAAGTCTGGTCGCATCATCGTCCATAAAGTACTTATCGCGTGGTCTACTCGCCCGCCAAAAGAACCGAGTACATGAATCGGCGTCTCTTTGTAATGCTCCTTCACCCATAATAAAGCTGCCTCAAAATCAGTATCGTCTTTTTCAGAAGGGAGCTGGACAATAGTACCCGCTGCTTCATGAATCAAGTCGCGCTGTTCTTTTGTCACAGAATCAAAGTCCCCAATCGCTACTTCCATGGGAAGATGCTGGTCTAATAACCGAAGCGCGCCACCATCGACGCCGACAAAGCGGAAGTCTTCATAGGCCTTACCGTATCGGTTTTCTAAGAGCTCCTTGATGTTTTCTTTGGTGTTTGGTCCTCCCAAGATAATCACAACTTCCATCTTCGTCCCTCTTATGCCTCTTTAATTGAATCAATCGCAGCTTTAATATCGTCTGCGTAGTATACATATGAACCGGCAACGGCAACGTCTACCCCTGCAGCAGCGCAAAGTTTTGCTGTTTCACCGTTCACTCCGCCATCCACTTCGATTAAGTAGTGGTAGCCTTTTTCTTCGCGCAATGCGACTAATTCGCGTACTTTATCCAATGTTTCTGGAATGAATGATTGACCGCCAAATCCTGGGTTCACTGTCATCACCAATACTAAGTCTACTTCGCTTAAGACTGCTGAAATGGCACTGACTGGTGTTCCTGGGTTAATCACGACACCAGCTTTTACGCCTTCTGCTTTAATCGCTTGAAGCGCACGGTGGATATGTGGCGTTGCTTCCACGTGAACAGAGATGTAGTCTGCTCCTGCTTTTGCGAATTGTGGAATGAAACGTTCTGGGTTTTGTACCATTAAATGGCAGTCTAATACTAAATCAGTCACAGGACGTAATCCTTCAACGATGTTTGGTCCTAATGTTAAGTTTGGAACGAATTGTCCGTCCATGGCATCGATATGAATCCAGTCTGCTCCTAATTTTTCGACTTTCTTAACGTCTTCTCCTAATGTTGCAAAATTTGCACTTAAAATTGATGGTGCTACTTTCATGTTCTGTCTCCTCTATCTACTTTTTTCGTTTATATACTGGTTTTCTTTGGTCCAGTTCTTCATAGAAATTCAAATAGTGGTCGTATCGCTCTTGCCAAATGTCTCCTGACTCCACTCCTGCAATCACGGCGCAGTTTGGTTCATGTTGGTGCGAACACTCTCTGAATTTACATTCATGCTCTACTTGGACAAACTCTGGGAATAAATGCGGTAAGTCCTCTTTTTCAATATCCATAAAATCAACCGTACTGAATCCCGGTGTATCCGCAATCCACACGCCTTCGATTTCATGAAGCGATACATGACGGGTCGTATGACGTCCACGCCCTAACGCATTCGAAATCTCTCCCGTTTCTTGGTTTAATTCAGGAATCATCTCGTTCAGCAAGGTGGATTTACCAACCCCGGACTGCCCTAAGAAGATGACCTTCTCACCACGCAAGCTCTCTAAGAGCGGCGCCTTGTCCTTCATGACTTCCTGTCCAAAATAAACCGGATAGCCGATTTTTTCATAACGCGCCTTAATGTCCACGAGACGTGCCATTCCTGCTTCATCGAGCAAGTCGGTTTTTGTAATCATAATGACCGGATGTACATCCAAGCCTTCCAAGTAGACAAGGAAACGGTCGACAAGATGCGTCGAAAATTCTGGTTCGACAGCCGACATCACGATAATCCCGACATCCACATTGGCGACAGGCGGTCTCACGATGGCATTTTTTCGCGGCAAGATTTTCGTTAGCGTCCCTTCTTGCAAGTTACTACTCTCGAACTCCACCACATCCCCAACAAGTGGCGATTGGCCTCGTTTGCGGAAAACTCCGCGCGCACGAGTTTGATAGATCACTCCATCCGATTCGATATAGTAGAACCCGCTCAACGCTTTAATAATAATTCCTTGAGTCATAAGTACTCCTTCAAAGTAAAGATATCTTTATTATATAGTGTACGCCAACACATGACAAATGACTTGAAGAAAAAAAGCATTACTGAAAGGCACTGACCCCCGTAA
>JUUF01000143.1 GCA_001058355.1 Carnobacterium maltaromaticum | reverse complement strand
TTTCTCCCTCGTTTTAATGCACTTCCCATCACTATTACTATAGAATCCGCAAGATTCTTCGAAACCACACTGGGTGTTGTTAGCAACGCTCTACATTATTTACTTCTTCTAACCATGGATTGCGGGGAAAGGATGACAGATAGAAAAAAAGGCCGGGCGAAAACGCTCGGCCTTTTTGGGGTTGATTATTTTTTGATGCTGTATTTTGTGCCTTCAAGAGATGCTTGTAATGCGTCGACGCTTGCGTCTCCTTCGACTGTGGCTACTTTGTCTTCTAAGCTGACTTCAACGTTTGTTACGCCTGGGACGTTTGAGAAACGTTCTTTCACTGTGTTGGCACATCCTGCGCATTTGATTCCTTCTAAATTGTATTCTTTTTTCATAATAAATCTCTCCTTTATAGTTATGCTTTCCAGCGTTTTAATCTTAGGGCGTTGAGGACAACGGATACGGAACTGAAGCTCATTGCAGCTCCGGCAATCATTGGGTTGAGGAGTGGTCCGCCAAAGAGGTGAAGAACTCCCATCGCAAATGGAATTCCGATAACGTTGTAGGCAAATGCCCAAAATAGATTTTCTTTAATATTACGGATGGTTGCACGGCTGAGTTTTAGCATCGCTGGTACATCCATCAAGTCGCTCTTCATTAAGACGGCGTCTGCAGATTCAATGGCTACGTCTGTTCCGGTACCGATTGCGATACCGACTTGCGCTTGTGCAAGAGCTGGGGCATCATTGATACCATCTCCCACCATCGCCACAATATAGCCTTCTTCTTGCAATTTTGAGACATAATTCGCCTTATCTTGCGGTAAAACTTCACTAAATACGCGGTCAATCCCCACTTCAGCGGCAATTGCTTGTGCAGTCCGTTCGTGGTCCCCTGTCATCATGGCTACTTGAATGCCCATTTCATGTAAGGTTTGGATAGCACGCGCGCTGCTTTCTTTTACAGTGTCCGCTACAACAATCAAGCCTTGCACGGCATCGTTATATCCGATATAGAGCGGTGTTTTTCCTTGTTCCGCAAAACGGTTCGCTTTTTCGTTCATCGACTCATTGGCAAGACCATTTTCGCGCATCCATTTTTCATTCCCAAGGAAGACGAGCGTTTCGCCAACGTGACCTTTAATCCCGAAACCAGGGATGGCTTCGAAGTTCGTCACTTCATCAAATGTAGCCCCTTGTTCTTTGGCTTTGGCAACAATCGCTTCGCCAAGAGGGTGTTCTGACGCTACTTCAAGGCTGGCAGCTAGGCGAACGAGTGCATCTGCATCGGTATTGTCGGCAGTAACCACATCTGTAACAACAGGAGTTCCGTTTGTAATCGTACCTGTTTTGTCGAAAACAACCATATTCACGTGGTTAGCTTCTTCCAACGCTTCCCCACTCTTAAGAAGGATTCCATTTTCGGCCCCTTTACCAGTCCCAACCATGATAGCAGTTGGTGTCGCAAGCCCTAACGCACATGGGCAGGCGATAACGAGCACTGAGATGGTAATCGTGAGGGCAAATACCCATGATTCTTGTCCAAGGAAATACCAAGCAAGGCCAGAAACAAGAGCCAAGACGATTACGATTGGAACGAATACTCCAGAAACCTTGTCGGCCAGTTTGGCAATCGGTGCTTTTGATCCTTGTGCTTGTTCGACTAACTGAATGATTTGAGAAAGAGCTGTGTCTTTCCCGATTTTTGTTGCTTTTAGAATGAAAGAACCTGTTTTATTTAAACTTGCCCCAATCACTTCATCGCCAACTGATTTCGATACTGGAATACTTTCCCCTGTTAACATCGATTCGTCAACGGTTGAGTTTCCTTCTGTCACGACGCCATCGACTGGAACTTTTTCACCCGGTTTAACACGAATGAGGTCGCCCACTTGCACTTCTTCTACAGGAACTTCTACTTCTTGTCCGTCGCGTAAAACAGTCGCCATTTTAGGAGCAAGTCCTACGAGCGTTTGAATCGCCATGGATGTTTTCCCTTTTGACACGTCTTCGAAGTATTTTCCAAGAGTGATCAAGGTTAAAATAACGCCGGCTGATTCGTAGTAAAGGTTCATCGCAAAATGCGCGTGGCCTTCTAATACGTGGTACGTTCCGTAAAGGCTATAAAGGAACGCAGCGCTTGTACCAAGTGCGACTAAGCTGTCCATGTTCGGATGTCCTTTGGATAAGGCTTTAAATCCATCCACGAAGAAACGACGTCCAATCCAGACAATTGGGAGAGAGAGCGCTAATTGAATCAACGCGTAGCTAACTGGACTTTGCATTGGGCTTAGAAAGGCTGGCATTGGAATTCCAACCATATCCGCCATTGCGATAAAGAGAAGTGGCACGGTGAAAATCGCTGAAACGATTAGGTTTCGCTTCATTTCTCTTAAGTGCGCTTCTTTCTTTTCGTTCTTTTCTTCGAGTTCTTCTTCCACTGATTTCCCACGAGGACGAGCGCTATATCCCACACCATCGACCACTTTGGCGATGTCTTCAGGGGTCACGCTATCGTTTGCTTCAACAGTCATAATCTCGGTTGCCAAGTTGACGCTGGCTTTATCAACGCCTGGAATTTTGCTGACGGCATTCTCGATCGTCATGGCACATGAAGCACAACTCATTCCTTCAATAATGTACTCTTTTTGTTTGCTCATTACTTTCACCGCTTTCGTTTACATTTGTAATTTACATTGTTAGTTTACACCTGTAATTTACAAATGTCAACAAGAAAGTTTGAAAAAATTTTTTTGAATAAAAAAACTCAAGCCAACAGCGATTCTGCCGGCTCGAGTTTGGGTGTAATCTATTTAATTGATTCTGATAGAGCTCACTAATTGCTCAAAATCTCGTTGGACTCTACTGAATTCTTCATGAGATGCGTTCAACTCTATTTGATACAACACTTCTAATAACGCATCTTGCTCTTCAAAAAGATAAGAAACAATCATCCGATTACTCGTCTTTGCTGAAATTTTATAGAGATAAAGGCGATCTGTAAACTCTTCAAAACGAAACTCCAACAGTTCGCCATAATATTTCGTAAACGCCGACTGGATATCTGCTTTACTAAAACTTGCATACCCACTATCAATCATGAATGATAGAACGTTATTTTCATTACGTGTATCTGCAAAGATTTGATACGCATCCGTATGGCCATCTCCTAAATCGTTATATCCATCAGACAGTGGCGTATAAGTCACCTTAGATCCAGAAAGTGTCAAGAACTGTGCTGCACTCGGCAGTACTTCTTCAACAGATAACAGTCTCTTAATTTCGGAAAGATGTGCATGAAGTTCTGTCACGGGACATTCGAACATGGCCTCTTTATCTGCTACATATCCACCTGTTTTAGTCGCCAACTTCAAACCTTGTACTCTACATACATCACCACGTAAAAAGATTTTGACAGAAGTGAACTTTTGGCTAAAAGCTTTAAAAGTCTTGCATCCCAATTCTGTCCAAAATTCATATAAATCGCCTGTGTAAAGAGGTGTTTTCTTAGAAATCTCTAGTGCTGCAGTAATGCTTTCAATGATTCTTTGATTCATACAGCCTTTTTCAACGCGTAAAACCGGTGGCACAATAATCGGAGCATTCGTCCCCTCTTGCTTTGAATGGGCTCCAAAAATATACCCTAAATCTTTATTAAAATAAATCGTTACTCCTGTAAACAATTCTAATTTCCTCCAACATAAAAACTCTTTATTCTGCTGAAGATAAAATTTCTTCTATCGTAGTTTCTCTCTCTTGGACTAAATCGTAAAAGCCAACATGAACACCCTCTTCATATAGCCAACATAAGTCTGTCCCATATGGTGCTTCGAAAATCTCAAGCATTACTGGAGCAATCTCATAAATGGAATCGGCTCCTAGAATTTTGAAATTGGCTGCATCTGAAAGATACTCTTCATCATCTTCAATGGATAATAGATTCCATCCGTTCAATGGAGGGAGTATAGATTGATCACGAAAAGTATATCGAATCGGCTTACCCTCAAGAATATTGTTCGAAACAATAAAACCACCAAAAATCACTATTATTAATCATTGTACTCCTCCAGTAAAGTTAGTAAATCCGCTCTCCATGGGAACATCTTCGTCATTTCGATACACGAAGGAGTCCCTGAATGTTCATCTACATATGCACCGGCTTCTAAGAGCTCTTTATAAATTGGTATTAGTTCTTCCGTTTTACTTTTTAACATCGCAATGGCATACGATAATGGTGTACCACCATGTGCATCTCTCAAATTCACATCAGCGCCTGCTTGAATCAGTAGTTTGACTCCAGAAAGAAGGTACTCTGGATTAGCTGTCCAATTAGCTTTGGCAGAACCTAGGAGAAAATGTAGCGCACTACTTTTGTCCCTTGATTGATGATTGATAGCAATGCCTTCATCAATTAAAAATTGAGCTATTCTTAATCTTGATGATTCATTACCACTATAGCAAAATAACAGTTCAAGTAAGTTTAATCCATCATTTGTGAATTCTTCGTTGATATGACCTCGAAAATGTCGCTGCACACCTTCATAGTCGCCATTTCGAATAACTGTTTCTATATCATTTTTTGTCATGTTATTCTCCTTTTTCTAGTGGAGATACATAATTCCACGGCAATTTCCCTTTCGATTCAATCCGAATCTTCTCCGCAATCGGAATCAATTCTTCAAGTTCTTCCTGAGAAAACAGTTTTCTATTCTCTGGGAAATCAATCAAAGAGGTAGGATACTTTCGTATAAAATTTCTTTGGCTAATCAATTTTTCTTCTTCCGTCGGTGGCCAACAATCATTTTTTATCTTCCAAGATATTTCGTGTAACGTTCTCTCCCCATCCTCTAATAAGGTAAATAACTCATTCGGCAATTCATAAACCACTCGCTG
>JUUF01000142.1 GCA_001058355.1 Carnobacterium maltaromaticum | reverse complement strand
AGTTTAGTCTCAATAAGGTGTCCACCAATCCAAGAGAATATAGTTACAATATGATTGAAAATCCTGAACTCCCAAATGAATGTATAGAGAAACTTCGAAAAATGTACAAAAGTATGTTTTTCCCAAGAGACGGTTTATCGGATTTTTATATTCTTGATTCTGATGCTACATATATGACAAAATGTAACACTCAATTTTCGTCATTATTAAATAGAATTGATGCTTTATTAGAAGAAGGAGGAAGTTAATGTTAGATTTGAATCTTTTATATAATATATATAAAGAAAGTAACAGGGAGTCAGACTGGAAGAAATTTGCTATTGCTCTTTCAAAATCACATTTGTTGGTACCTTTTACTACAATTAATAGTTCTGATATTCTAATCACATTAAATGGTAGCGATGGTAGACAGTATTTGCCTATATTTACTGATTTTGAATCTATCAATTTATCTAGTTCATTATTTAATAAAGATGTTAAGTTCGCCAAAGTGGATATAGTATATATTTATAAATTTCTAGAACGTAATTCACCTGTAAAATATGTTGTATTGAATCCTTGTGGAATCAGTGTTTTTATGGACAAAGATTATATAGAGGCGATATTATCTTTAATCAATTCACGTAAAATACTTTTTGGAAAACCAATTGAGGATACAACATCGATTGAAAACGAGCTTTCAAATATTTTTAAGGAAATCCCTTCAATTAATAATGTCTTTTTCGTAAAGATACTAGTGAAAGAAGAAAGTAGTTACTTACTAGTCATAGATTATGATGAATCTCAAAATGAGCTACTTCTTTTTGAGAAGATTTCTAAAAAAATTGCGAGTCATAAAATAGACTCTGATTTTCCTTTTGATTTGATATCAAGCAATACAGAGTTAGGAGAAGAAATAATGAAGGATAATCCTCCCATTTACACTCGCTAATATTATTCAAAGGAAGTATCAAAAAGATGCTCATCATTGCTCGTATGATTGCAGCACCAGTTAAAGGAGATCTTTATCGTTTTGACTATGGTGCTTGCCTATATCCTGAAGGGGTCGTAGGTGAGAATTTGATCTACTTCAATCATGAAGATATTTTTAAGATTGTTCAAGAGGGATATACTAATGATGAGAATGAACTCATGTTAGAAAATATTGCAGCTGTGATAGATGAAACGGATATTCCTAAAGGAAATGGGGATGTAATGTTAGATTTAGGGATGATGGAGGAATTTTGATGACAAAACAGGAATTATTAGACTTTTTAAAATTTAATAATAACAAACTTAGATATTATACTGTGTACTTAAATAAAAAAGTTTTAAAGCAGTTTGCAATAGGGTATTATCAGGATTTAAGTGCAAATAGATTTATAGTGTATGAAGTGACTGAACGTCAACAGTTACATGAAAAAGCTAGCTTTGAAAGAGAAAAAGATGCTATTGAAGAATTATATGAGATTGTAAAGTTTAGATGTAGGATATAAAAATATCCCTATTCAGTTAGATGTTTCAGAAATTGATGCAATCGGAACGAGTGATACAGACTTGGAACTTTTATTAATAGATGGCAATCTTTGGCTTCCAGATACCGAAGAAGAGCATCTATTGAAACTTCAAGAAAAACTCAATAACTATATCTACTTCCTCGA
>JUUF01000141.1 GCA_001058355.1 Carnobacterium maltaromaticum | reverse complement strand
CACAGGACTAAGTCCTTTTAGTTTTACCTTAATTCGTTTGTTGTTGTAGTAATCAATGTAGTCAACAATAGCTTGTTCCAATTGGTTAAGTGCCTTAAATGTTTTCTCATCTATGTCAGTCATCATGATGACCAAATTCACGCGCGCTATCCTTTCTTGCTCTACATCATTGCTCTTGCGACATTCATCAATATCATTACAGCGATATCTAATATCATTCGTATCCGGAAATTTCATTCTCCAGAGCTCAAATCTAGTAAAAATATCAGTTTTGCTTCCTCTCTCTTTTCTATCTTTTTCTTGCAAACCATGATGATGAAAGAGTATGGAAGTGCCGATATTCCTAAAAAAATTGCTTTTATGAATATCACTTTGGGAAGTGTCGTTTTCTGCGTACTCGTCATTATTGGCGCCTATATGATTGTAAAATCAAGAAAAGCAAAGCGAAATTTATAAAGTGTGAAAAGGAGTGAAAACTTTCTTTTTTCTAATTAAAATAGCGGAACAATTAGAATTGGAAGATCCGTTTACAGGAAAATATAAATAGGTGCTCGTCGCAGGCCACACGAGCGCCTTGAGGCGTCGCTCTGAGATCAGAGCTATGCCCGAAATTGAAAAGCCACCCGCTAAGCCACTGGATATTTATTATGGGAGAAATTATCATATATGATA
>JUUF01000140.1 GCA_001058355.1 Carnobacterium maltaromaticum | reverse complement strand
CAGCGAGTGGTTTATGAATTACCAAACAAGTTATTTACCTTATTAGAAAGCGGAGAGAGAACGCAGTTAGAAATATTAAGTAAACTTCAGAACGATTGTTGGCCACCGACAGAAGAAGAAAAGAAGGCTAGTGAGAAACGATTCATAGAAGAGTGCCCTACATCTTTAATTGATTTAACTGAAACTAGAGATTTATTTACTAAAGAAGAACTTGAAAGATTAATTCCGATTGCTGAGCAAATGTGGACTGACTGGAGAGGCAAACTTCCAGATGTTTATGTGTCACCATTGAAATAGCCGGCAAGGACAAATTGCTCGAGTCTTTGGGCAAGGAGGGGAAACCCAGATTCAATTTGGTTCATCTCTTAGTTTGTATGAAGATTTAGGTTTAGTGAGGGAGATTAAGTAATTATGTCAGAAATTAACATGCTGCATTTAGTAGCCGACTTAGATAAAACTATACATGAACATGGATACGAGAATCTATATTATGTACTATTTGACGAGGACAGTAATTTGCCTTGGGCTATTCACCTGTATTTTAAAAATAATAAATTTATAGTTAATAGTCGAGATGATCGTTCCTATATTATTGGGAAATCATGGGAATTTGAGAACTATGAGGAGGCAAAACATTTTTTTATCGAAAAAATGGGAACCATTGTCCAGTTAAATAGACTTGAAATTCAAACTGGGAACCCTCCATATTATCCATCCCCCCTCTGGGATGATGTCACAGAATAATAAATAACCACCCTTTTATGAAAAATTGGGATTTTTAAAAGAGGTAATAAAATGAAAGATACATTAGATTTTAAATTTATGAAACATGATGTAGAAAAGGAGATTAAAGAAAAGAAACTTGAAAGTATACATTATGTATTATTTGATGAAAATAAAAATCTTCCATTTGCATTTCACTTATTCTATAAAGATAGTAAATTTATGATTAATCTTCGAGATGACAGGTCATATATTATGGGAAACACTATAGAATTTGACAATTTTGAAGAGGCGAAGACTGCTTTTATAAGTAAATTAGAACACTTTGTAGAATCGACTAGAAAAGGACTTAAAGTTGGATTTTCTCCATATTATTCTTCTCCCCTCTGGGATGAAAAAGAGGGTCACCAGAAGATGAGAGACGAAGTTAAAGAACGTTTAGAACTGATATCAACCATTCAAGATTTAGGTTACGAGAGTTTAAGATATTCTATTTTTAATGAACACAGACCTTCTGAGTGGGAAACAAGAATAGAATATAATTCAGAATTGGAATTGTATGAAGTTTACTCAACAATGGATCGAGCAAGTAAAGGCGGTATTTTTAAGTTTAAAACATTCGAAGAAGCAAAAGAAAAATT
>JUUF01000018.1 GCA_001058355.1 Carnobacterium maltaromaticum | reverse complement strand
CCAGAAAAAGCAAAACAATTATTGGATGAAGCTGGATATAAAGACGTAGACGGCGACGGAATTCGTGAAAACAAAGATGGTTCTAAATTACAAATCAACTTTGCTGCACGTACTCGTGATGCTGCCAACGAATCATTAGTTCAACAATACTTACTATGGTGGAAAGAAATTGGATTAGACGTACAACTTTACACAGGTCGTACAATCGAATCTAATAACTTCTACGAAAAAATCCAAGCAGATGATCCAGAAATCGATGTATTCTCTGGAGGTTGGGGTGTTGGTTATGATCCAAACCCAGCGAACTTATTCGGTGAAACTGCTAAGTTCAACTTCTCTCGTTATGTAAACGAAGAAGGTACTAACATCATCAAGAAAATTGCTTCTACAGAAGCATTTGATGAAGCTAAGAACGTAGAATTCTACAAAGAATGGCAAGCATACGCTAAAGACAAAGCGTTCATTATTCCAACTTTAGTAGGGGACAGCGTAACAGCGGTTAACAAACGTGTGAAATACTA
>JUUF01000139.1 GCA_001058355.1 Carnobacterium maltaromaticum | reverse complement strand
AAAAACAAACTCTTTGGTGCGAGTTTTGAGCAATCGAAGAAAATTATTGATGAGAGTATTTTAACAGAAGATGGAGCAAGAATGGGTGTCTTTTCTTCGATGAGTTTGTGGAGAAGAACGACAGGGCTAGTAGGGTTGTTAATGATGATTGTAATCTATGGTGTTGGAGTTGCAATGCCCGATCAATTTCGCCAATCTACAGCAAGTGTGCAAGTCATTTCGCAACAATCTGCAGCACTCATGGGAGAAATAGGGCTCTATCTTCGACCAGTAATTATAGTGTTAATGTTTACTTTAATTGCTTTAACGGTGTTAAATATTGTGCCGAAGGGTAATTATGCTAATCAACTGTTATATGGCATTTTCTATTTACTTGTTTTTCAATTAGTAACTTTTTCCGCTTTATTACCAATGGCCATTGGACTTACTATCGATGCATTTGGAATTACGGCTTTTTATATACAGATTATTTTGGTCTTATACTTTGTTAAAAAGTATGTTATCGATGGGACAAAGAAATTAAAAGCATATCTATTTGATGTTGGAGAGGAAAGAGTATCTGATTGGGATGTTCGATTGATGAGCTTTGTTAAAAAATATGGTGGGATCTTGTTGTTTCTATCAATCTTAAATCGATGGACGCTTAAAATCGGTGAAAATGTAAATGGAGATCCAGAATTAGTGCGCATATTAATGGGCCTCTTATTCCCAATTTCGATGTTTGCATTAACATTGATGCTTGGAAAATGGATTGAATATTTAACTAAAATAATTTACTTCTATAAATATCGTAAAGAATACAGAGAGTACTT
>JUUF01000138.1 GCA_001058355.1 Carnobacterium maltaromaticum | reverse complement strand
GCCTTACCACGTAAGTTACGGATGGTGTATAGGATATTCAAGAAAATCCAAGAAGTGTGGTTTTGTTGATGTTATAGTGTTTTCGAAGGCTTCACAAGTCGAATGAAGAGCAACTAATGATGACCCAAGCGATTTTTTCGCCCCCATTTTGCCCCCAAAATAAAAAAGCCTACTTCGAAAGGTAGGCTTATTTATTAGATGAATAATAACACTATGGTAATATTACCGGCCACGCTTCGCTTGTGAGATACGAAATCGAACTCACACGAATGTCGCCAATGTCTCGGTCGGTTGGCACGGGGTCAGTAAATTGGAAACGTAACATATTACTGTCGCCATAACCTCCCAAGTACCAAGTGCCATAGGGTGTTCCCTTGTCGTTGTAAATCCCACCAATAAGGCTAGATTCTGAACGAAATCCGACAGGAACACCGCCCAAGCCTAGAATGTAGCAATTTCGTTCTTTGTCGCTACCTTGAGCCTCGTATCCAACGCCACCACGACGAACGACGCCGAACCAACCCCAACTCAAACCACCGAATTGGTAAGTAACTACATCATTTTTTCGTCTAACTTTTAGATACGAGTTACCAAGTTTAGACTTAATATTCAACGTTCTCCAACCTGTGTCACCTGTGAGAACCTCCCATCCTTGATTCCCGTTTCCTTGTCTCTTTATCCACTTGAGAGCTCCACTTGTTACAGCTGTATCAACATAGGTCGTACCTACTGGAGCGGTTACCTTGCCATTAGGCATCCCAGTGCCGTGGATTTCATACTGGCTCACTTGCCCAGAATTTCCACTTGGCGTTGCTGTTGTAGTCGGGAGTGTGATGCTTCCACCACCATCGGACAATGTCACAACGTTCCCAGCGATGCTTAATTTCTGTGGAATGCCCACGCCATCTCGACCATCTCGACCGTTCTCGCCTTTAGGACCCGTTGCCCCTTGAATGCCTTGTAAACCTTGTGGACCCGGTTCGCCTCGTTCTCCTCTTGGACCAGGCTGACCGTCTTGTCCTCGCTCACCTTGCAACCCTTGAGGTCCGATAGGTCCTTGAAGTCCATCCGCTCCTCTCGGTCCAGCATCTCCTTGCGGTCCACGCTCGCCAGCTTCTCCTTTAGGTCCAACGGG
>JUUF01000137.1 GCA_001058355.1 Carnobacterium maltaromaticum | reverse complement strand
AAGTATCCGAAGGTAGAAACTGTTCAGTTTGACTGGGATACTTTAACAGTGGGCCCAGTAAGCAATGGCGTATCTATCAATGGATATAATTTATCGGTACAGGGTAAATTTAATAACATGCCGGAGACAGTATTGTACATTGATTTTAAATTAGACAATAAAGACAGTATTCCAAGTGTTTCGAAAATGGGTATGAATAATCCACCACTTATAAAAAGTGATGGGGTTTGGAAACCGTATGAGTAATTAAAAGATGTTTCTTGTTCGAAGGATGGAATTACTAAAGGGGAGTGAGGGATAGTGATGAAAAAGAAAGCAGCAAT
>JUUF01000136.1 GCA_001058355.1 Carnobacterium maltaromaticum | reverse complement strand
AAAAAAGAACCCAGCATGACTGCTAGGCTCCACTCCTTCGACCTCTATAGCCGAATTTTATATTTTATTCTTCTACCCCTAGTAATAGGTTCACTAGGATGTCCACTGTAACATTACCGAAGTAACGGCGGATGTCGATGGCTTCGAAGGCTTTTGTTAAGTCTTCGCGGTTGTATCCAACTCCCACTAACGCTTTTTCAACATCGCTAATTTCACCAAGACCGAAGAAGTCTCCGTTAATCTTAATGTCTTTGATAGCATTCTTTTCAACATTCAAGCTGAACTCGATTTGTCCGGCTGGTGTACGTTTGGATTGTTTGAATTCGAATTTTGGATTCTTTCCGTAGTTCCAATCTGGGTTATTGAAGTACTTGCTGCGTAATTCTTCTACACGCACCCAGTCTTCATCTGTTAGAACATACTCTTTAATCGTAGATGTATCTTCCACATTGAAGATGTTTTTCAAGAGCACTTCGCGGAATTGTAAGATATCTAAGTCTTGATATTCAGGCGCTAAGTAAGGTTTGATATTGGTTACGCGTGAACGAACTGACTTGATTCCTTTTGATTCGATTTTCTCTTGTTTTGGACGTAAAATTTGTGGCAAAATGCTCACATCTAGATCGAGCATTAATGTTCCGTGCGCTGTTAAACGGCCATTGTTAGAGTACATCGCATTTCCAGAGAATTTCTTGCCGTCGATGAGAAGGTCGTTACGTCCTTGTAACTCTGCCCCTGTTGCTCCCATTTTATGGAGTGCTTCAATCACGGGTTCTGTGAATTTTCCGAAATCACGGAAGCTATCGCCATCATCTTCTGTAATGAAGCAGAAGCAGATATTTCCCATATCGTGATACACGGCTCCACCACCTGAGAAACGACGAACCACTTGTACGCCAAGCTTGTCTACACCATCTTGATTGATTTCTTCGATGGTATTTTGGTTTTTCCCGATGATAATCGCATTTTCGTTAACATAAAATAACAAAATTGGTTCATCGAGTTTCTTTTCGTTTAATAAGAAATATTCGATGGCTAAGTTTGTCGTTGCATCGTAGATTTCTTGTCCATTACGTTGATTTTTTACATAATACATCTGAAAGTCTCCTCGCTTTTACTGATATCACTAGCGCTATCATACCATAACCCTCCCCTTCACACATAAGAAAGAAGCTTGATTTTACACTGTTTTTACTCCACTCCAACACTCAATTACCATATATGGTAAT
>JUUF01000135.1 GCA_001058355.1 Carnobacterium maltaromaticum | reverse complement strand
ATTGTTTTCTAAGATATAATTCACGATTCCTTTACTTGTTATAAAGCTTTCAAAAAGCTTATAACGACTATATTTATAGTTCTGAAGTTCATTAGGATTCTTTAAAATTAACTTCCAATAATGTTTTAACTTTCGATATAATTTAGGGTCTTTATAGCGATGCTTATTCATGACACGTACCCGAGTTCGATTTAATTCTCTATTTAAGGCTTGTACGATGTGAAAAGGATCAATGATAATTTTAGCGTTAGGAAACATTTCTTTTATTAATTGGATGTACGGTAAGTACATGTCGATTGAGATAGTTTTTACCTTTAATCTAGTCTTAGGCTCAAAACGATGGAAATAGTTTTTCAAACTGTAAGATTTTCTATCTCTTACAACATCGACTAGCTTGTGTGTTGTGCTATCACAAATAATGAAACTCATATTACTATCAGAAGATTTAACGGATTTAAATTCATCAAAACACAGATGCTCAGGTAAATCGTGTAATGGTTTAATGGTTAATAATCGTGCTGTATCATCTATGATACGTCTTACAGTATGAACTGAAACATTTGTTTCTTTGGCGATATATGTTTCAGATACTGTTTCACTTATTTTTGATTTGATTTCGTTTTTTAATCGTTTAGAGATATGACAGTGTTTTTCTACGATTCGACTAGTGTCTGCGGTAAATGAAGAGCCACATTCTCTACAGAGAAATCTCTGCTTGCGTAGATTTAAGTAGGCCGGTAGGCCTGAAACAGAACAGAGAGTGATACGAGAAGTTTTCGTGCCATTTTTGACGATATTATTATTTTGGCTAACACATCCACAGACAGTACAAAATTCTGGTTTATGCGTATATGTAGCTGAATAAAATAAAGATTTTCTCTTTTTAAATATCTTCTCTTGAACTGTATTATCCCAGATAATGTTTTTATCTTTGATTTGTAGGGTAGCTTCTAGTATATTGTTCATATGGTCATCATCCTTTTGTATTAGGTTTGGCGATTTTAATATAATGGATGTTG
>JUUF01000134.1 GCA_001058355.1 Carnobacterium maltaromaticum | reverse complement strand
ATTTTTACGCATACGGAATTTTAAATTCGAAATCGAAATAAAATTCGTTGGTTGGTAAAAGAGACGTTTGTTCTTTTGTAAAAGCGAAAGAAGCGCAATCGAACCTGCGTCGAATAAAATATACGTTGCTAAAACAACTAATAGAACCGCTACGAAGAAGGAATATAGCGCTGCAACAGGTGCTTCAATCGTTTGCGACATATAATACGCGCCCCCGAGAAGCCCTGCACCAATGAGTGCGCGAAGAAGGATAAAGCGTCCCTTCGTTTCTCCTTTTTTCTTCTCAGAAAGCATTTCTAACGGGCGGCTCATGTACATCTTTGTCGCATTTAAGAAGAAGACAACCCCGAAAATAAACGCCATCGAAATCAGTACAAAACCGACGCTACCGAGTTGCATCGAATACTCGATGCCGATTGGAATTCGAATGAGCTTCAATAAAACGGCAAACGAGAAGCGATGGAACACGATTCCAAGCACAACCCCTAGCCCCACGCTGACCACTGAGAATAGAAGCAATTCAATGAAACTTAACAATTGAATGTTTTTTCGGTCGAGTCCAAGGATGCTATATAGACCGTATTCTTTTAATCGATTTTTCGTCACGAAGGCATTCGCGTAAAGAATCGTTAAGAGTGCTACGAGCTGAACCACGATAACCCCAAAGCCCAAAGTTTGCGCAATGGCTCCCCCTCCGCGAAGAGTGGAAAGCTCTGGCATCGCAGATAAGGCGTGTGTGATATAGAGAATCATCGTCACCATAATGGTCGTCAGTGCATACGGCAAATATAATGAATGATTCTTTTTTAGATTCGATGTTGCCATCGAAAAAATGAGTTTAAACATGAATTTCACCTCTATTTGCCATCGCAGTTAATGT
>JUUF01000133.1 GCA_001058355.1 Carnobacterium maltaromaticum | reverse complement strand
ATTTTTACGCATACGGAATTGTAAGTTTGAAATCGAAATAAAGTTTGTTGGTTGATAGAACAACTTCTTATTCTTTTGCAAGATGGATAGAAGCGCAATCGAACCCGCGTCGAATAAAATGTAAGTCGCAATCACTACTAATAATACGGCTAAGAAGAAGTATAAGAGAGCTTTAACCGGAGACTCGATGGATTGTGACATATAGTACGCATACCCTAGAAGTCCTAGACCAATAATGGCACGAACCGTAACGGCGCGGCCTTTCTTCTCCCCTTTTTTCTTCTCTTTTAATAACTCAAGCGGACGGCTCATGTAAATCTTCGCTGCATTTAAAAAGAACACCAAAACGAAGATGGCCACCATCGTTAACAGAACGGCAATAATACTTCCGAATTGGAAGGAATATTTAATACCGATATCGTATTGAATGAGTTTCAATAGAATCGCAAATGATGCCGCATGGAAAATCACACCAAGGATTAACCCTAGACCGATGCTTAAAGCGGCAAAGACAACTAACTCAATCAAACTGAGCAATTGAATATTCTTACGGTCAAGACCGAGAATCCCGTATAAACCGAATTCTTTGGCACGGTTTTTCATTACGAAGGCATTCGCATACAAAATAACGACGAGTGATACGATTTGAACGATGACGAAACCAAACCCAAGAGTTTTGGCCATCGCTGACCCACCTTCTAAGTGAGCGAACTCCGGTGTTGCAGCCAGTGCGTTCGTTACATATAGAACTACTGTCACCATCACCGTTGCGAGTGCAAATGGTACATAGAGAGCACGGTTCTTACGTAAGTTCGTAATCGCCATGGAACGCAGTAGATTAAACATGTTCCTCACCTCTGTTTGCCATCGCAGTTAATGT
>JUUF01000132.1 GCA_001058355.1 Carnobacterium maltaromaticum | reverse complement strand
GAAGAAATTAAAGAACTAATGACTTTGTTCAATGATTCAAACATGACTGAGTTTCATTTATCAAACGAAGAGTTCGAAGTGCAATTTAGTAAACGTGAGGAATATCCTCAAGTCGTTTCTAATGCCGTTGCACCAGTCGCAAACGTGGCTAGCCCAGTAGAAGCTGCACCAGTGAGTGCTCCGTCTTCTGAAGTGCAAGAAGCTCCACAAGTAGCAACAGATGCAAAATACATTACAAGCCCAATCGTTGGGGTGGTTTACTTACAATCTTCACCAGATGCAGATCCATTTGTACAAGTGGGTAAACAAATCACTTCAAACGACACTGTATGTATTGTCGAAGCAATGAAAATCATGAACGAAATTAAGAGCGACTTCAATGGTGAAGTTGTGGAAGTCCTTGTAGAAAACGGCCAAATGGTTGATTTCGGACAAAAACTATTTGCGATTCGCTAAACCCAATTTTAGGAGGAAATTAAGATGAACATTATGACTGTAACTGACGTAGCTGAGTTAATCCCTAACCGTTACCCAATTTTATTTATTGACCGTGTAGATGAATTAGTACCAGGTGAGCACGTTGTGGCACGTAAAAACGTGACATTTAACGAAAGCTTCTTCCAAGGACATTTCCCTGGTGAACCTGTAATGCCTGGTGTGTTAATCGTTGAAGCATTGGCACAAGCGGGTTCAATCCCATTATTAAAATTAGATTCTTTCAAAGGAAAAACAGCTTACTTAGGTGGATTAAACAATGTTAAATTCCGTCAAAAAGTAACTCCAGGAGATGTGTTAACACTTCAAGTGGATATCGTGAAATTAAAAGAATATGCAGGAATCGGTAAAGGCGTTGCTTATGTCGATGGTAAGAAAGTCGCAGAAGCTGAATTAACCTTTATTATTGGACGTTAAGCCTATGTTTAATAGAGTACTAATCGCAAACCGTGGAGAGATTGCTTGCCGAATTATTCGTGCTTGTCGTGAGTTAGGAATCGAATCGGTGGCAATCTATTCCCAAGCGGATAAAGATGCTCTTCATGTACAATTAGCCGACCATGCCGTTTGTATCGGACCTGCTGCTTCAAAAGATTCTTACTTAAAAGTTGAAAATATTTTGAGCGCAGCCGTTATAACAGGCGCACAAGCGATTCACCCAGGATTTGGATTCTTATCGGAGAATGCCAAATTCGCCAAAATGTGTGCGGAATGCAATATCACTTTCATTGGGCCTTCAAGCGAAGTCATCTCTCAAATGGGGGATAAAGCAGAAGCCCGTAAGCAAATGATTGCAGCAAACGTACCGGTAATTCCTGGTAGTGATGATGTTGTCGCAACTGTTGAAGAAGGAATTGAACTCGCACAGCGTATTGGGTTCCCGCTTCTAATTAAGGCAGTTGCTGGTGGTGGCGGTAAAGGAATTCGTCGTGTTGAAACAGTTGAAGAATTTGAACATCAATTTGTGACAGCGCGTCAAGAAGCCTTACAAGCTTTCGGAAATGCCGATGTGTACATGGAACGTATTATTTATCCAGCGAAACATATTGAAATTCAAATTTTAGCCGACCAACACGGAAATGTAGTTCACCTAGGAGAGCGTGACTGTTCACTTCAACGTAAAAATCAAAAGATTATCGAAGAAGCGCCAAGTCCATCTCTTTCTTCTCAACTAAGAAGAGAAATGGGGGAAGCAGCTGTTCGTGCTGCTAAAGCAGTCGGTTATCAAAACGCAGGAACGATTGAGTTTCTTGTGGATGAAGAGAAACATTTCTATTTCATGGAAATGAATACGCGTATTCAAGTTGAACATCCAATTACAGAAATGATTACGAATGTGGATCTTGTGCAACAACAAATTAAAATTGCTGCAGGAGAAGAGTTACCATTTACTCAAGAGGATATTACTTTCCAAGGACATGCGATTGAATGTCGTTTAAACGCTGAAAATCCATTTGAAGGCTTCCGTCCTTCTCCAGGTAAAGTAACGTTCTTACACCAACCTGTTGGAGGTATGGGTGTACGTATTGAATCAGCACTGTATACAGGATATCAAATTCCACCATTCTACGATTCAATGTTAACGAAGTTGATTGCGCATGGTAAGACTCGTGAGGAAGCCATTCTTCGTATGAAACGGATGCTCTTTGAACTTGTAGTAGAAGGTGTGGATACGAACCAAGAATTCGTTGAAGATTTATTAGATTCTTCTGCATTCAGACGTGGAGATTATACTACTGCGTATGTTGAAACTGAATTTTTGAAACACTGGAATCAACCAAAAGAGAAATAGAATGATTTAGTAAAGGAGTGATTAGATGGGTTTGTTTAGAAAACGGTCGTATATCACCATCAATCGTACCAAAGTAGACTTATCTGAACAGTCTGAGTTACCTACAGTTCCGGATGGGAAATGGGTGAAATGTCCTTCTTGTGACAAGATTATCTACAAAGAAGACTTAGGATCCTTAAAAGTTTGTCCGCACTGTGATGCTCATTTTAGAATTAATGCGGCTGAACGATTAGCCATTACGGTAGATACTTTCCAAGAACTCTTTGAGGATGAAAAACCAAAAGTGGATGTAGCCTTTCCAGGATACGAAGCGAAATTGGAGAAAGCCTCTAAAGTAGCCAAAGAAAATGAAGCTGTAACAGTCGGTGTGGCGACAATCGGGGAAGAATCCTTTATTTGTTGCGTCATGAACTCATTCTTTATGATGGGGTCAATGGGACAAGTCGTTGGTGAGAAAATCACGAAGGCTTTCCAAGAAGGAATCAAACGCCAATTACCAGTCGTGATTTTTACCGCTTCAGGTGGTGCCAGAATGCAAGAAGGAATTTTCTCTCTCATGCAGATGGCGAAAATTTCAGGAGCTGTGGAAGAACACCATCAAGCTGGATTATTCTATTTAACAGTATTGACGGATCCAACAACAGGAGGCGTCACTGCAAGCTTTGCAATGCAAGGCGACATTATTTTAGCAGAACCAAAAGCTATCGTTGGATTTGCTGGAAAACGTGTTGTGGAACAAACCATGAACCAAAAACTTCCAGATGATTTCCAACAAGCAGAAACCGTTCTGGAACAAGGGTTTATCGATGCGGTGGTTCACCGTAAGGAAATGAAGAAGATGATTCATCGTCTACTTGTCCTTCATAGAAAGGAGTCGAATGCATGAAACCAATGAAAATTGTTTCGTTGGCACGTGATGTGAAACGTCCAACGACAAAAGAATGGATTAACGCCGTATTTGACGACTTTATTGAATTGCATGGGGACCGTTACTACGCCGATGATAAAGCTCTTGTAGGCGGGATTGCGACATTAAACGGTAAACCTGTTACGGTGATTGGGATGGAGAAGGGGCATACGCTTCAAGAAAACTTGAAGACAAACTTTGGTCAAGTCCATCCAGAAGGATACCGTAAGAGTGCACGTTTGATGAAACAAGCGGAGAAGTTTAACCGTCCAGTTGTAACGTTTATTAATACGGCTGGTGCTTTCTGCGGGGCAACTGCGGAAGAACGTGGAATCGGTGAAGCCATTGCGGATAATCTTCGTATTATGAGCCATTTGAAAGTTCCAATCATCGCCATCCTATGTGGTGAAGGCGGAAGTGGTGGAGCATTAGCGCTTGCCGTTGCCAATGAAGTTTGGATGATGGAATATGCGATGTATTCGATTCTTTCTCCAGAAGGATTTGCATCGATTTTGTGGAAAGACGGTTCAAAAGCCAGTCAAGCCGCCGAATTGATGAAATTCACAAGTAATGATTTGTTGGCGCAAAAGATTGTTGATCGCATTATTCCAGAAAAGAAAAAGACAAACGAAGAGATTGCTTTGGATATGAGAGAACAATTAGAAGTTCAATTAAATGAGTGGTCATTGAAATCGAAAATAGAAATTGTAAGCCAACGTTTAGAGCGATTTAATCAATATTAGAATTTGATGAAAATTCCAAGGAGCCTGACTTTTTTGTTAGGCTCTTTTTTGTTATACTAGAGTTACCATTTTCATTGGAGGGAACAAAATATGACACGTTTAGAAAAAGTAAGAAATTCCATGAAAGAACAAGAAATTGATGGATTGATTGTATATAGTCCATACAATTTACGTTATTTAGCAAACTTTACAGGAACAACAGGGTTTGCATTAATTACATTGACAGATGCTTATTTTGTAACAGATGCTCGTTACACACAACAAGCACAACAACAAGCAAAAGGATTCCATGTGATTGAACATAAGACAGGTTGGGTTCCAGCGTTTGAAAAAATCATTCGCGAAAACGACTTGAAGTTTGTTGGTTTTGAAGCAGACCATGTTTCAGTTTCACAATTAAAAATCTTCGAAGATGCGTTTGATACAGCATTAATTCCAACACAAAACATTGTAGAGAAAATTCGTGAAGTCAAAGATGAAGGTGAAATCCAAACAATCCGTGAAGCTTGCCGTATTTCAGATGCTGCATTCCTACACATTTTAGATTTCATCAAACCAGGTGTGAGCGAAATCCAAGTGGCAAATGAATTAGACTTCTATATGCGTGGACTTGGAGCAACTGGAGTTTCATTTGATACAATCGTTGCTAGTGGAGTTCGTTCTTCAATGCCTCACGGTGTTGCGAGTGCAAAAGTGATTGAAACTGGAGATCTAGTAACTCTTGACTTTGGTTGCTACTACAATGGTTATGTTTCTGATATGACTAGAACAATCGCTGTTGGTGAACCAATTGACCAATTAAAAGAGATTCACGATGTTGTCTTGCAAGCTCAATTAAAAGTGAGCGAAGCAGCAGGACCTGGTAAAACAGGGGTAGAATTAGACAAGATTGCTCGTGACTACATCGCAAGCCGTGGTTATGGTGAATACTTCACTCACTCAACAGGACATGGTATCGGTCTTGAAATCCATGAAGCACCAAACGTTTCTCGCATTGCAACACAAGCATTTGTACCAGGAAACGTGATTACAAATGAACCAGGAGTATACTTACCAGGTATCGGTGGCGTTCGTATCGAAGACGATATTATTATTACTGAAACTGGTGGCGAAGTGATTCAAAAAGTACCTCGTGAACTCATTATTCTCTAAAATAGACGGTAGTTGTGAGAATAGCTGTTTCATGGTAAACTAAATGAGAATTGGAAAATCTTTTTATGAGTAATTTTCTATCAAACAGGGAGGTTACAAAATGGAACAAAATAAAACATATTCTAAAGAACAAGAACTAGGTGCAATTGAGATTGCTCCTGAAGTTATCGAAAGTATTGCAGGTATTGTAGCTGCGCAAGTGGAAGGCTTCTATCCAGTTCCTGGATTCTTAAACACTATTTTTGGTGGAAAACAATTATCTAAAGGGGCTTATTTAACAGAAGAAAACGGATCATTCGTAATTGATATTTACGGAAATGTAGATTACGGTGTTTCAATTCCAAAAACAGCACTATTATTGCAAAATAAAATTAAAGAACAATTATTATTCAGCTGTGAATTAGTGATTTCACAAGTGAATGTTCACGTTCAAGAAATTTTACCAGTGCATCACGAAGATGCAGAATTATTTGAATTGGGGGATGAATAGTGAGTCGTAAACCATTAAAAAGACGAGCACTACGAGTATTGGCCATTCAAGCTTTATACCAACTAGATGTGTCGCCTGAAATGCACATTGTAGATGCGCTTAGTCTTGCGTTGGAATGCTCAGAAGATTCACCTTATTCTATCGAAGCAATTACGGAAGAAGAGTTACTTAACGAAGTTCCAGAGATTGCATACAGCATAGCATTAGTGCGAGGAGTTCAAAATAATGTCGAGAAAATCGACGAGTTAATCGAAAAGTACTTAAAAGGATGGAAGCTAAACCGTATTGTCCGTTTAGACTTAATCATCATGCGAGTGGCTATTTTCGAAATGACTTCTCCAGAATTAGAAGTTCCACAAACTGTAGCGTTAAACGAAGCAATTGAAATCGCAAAAACTTACAGTGACGAAAAATCAGCGAAATTTATTAATGGTATCTTATCAAACTTAGTAAACGGGTAAGATTCTACTACACGAAGAGTCTGAAGCAACAGTTTCAGACTCTTTTTTAAAACAGGATGTGAGGGCGAGTGGTCAGCTTTCGACCCTTTACCGAAATTAACGCAATCGTCCGATAAGGACGTGCGGATAATTATCGGAAAGGAACGCGAAAGCTACGAGCCCGAACTCAACTACAAACAGGATGTGAGAAAAGAAAATCAATAAACCACTGCGTCTA
>JUUF01000017.1 GCA_001058355.1 Carnobacterium maltaromaticum | reverse complement strand
GCTTTCATTTCTGAAACGATGTTATCTGGAGATACAACTTCCATTACGACTTTATCAACTTTTGCTACACCTTTGTAGTAGTGTTCATTTGGAACTAATGTCACAGATTCCCCTGCTACGATGGATTCAATCTTGAATTGACCTAAACCAACGAATTTGGTTCCACGAACATACTCACTTTTTTCCCATTCAGCTTCTGGGATATCTTTAAAGATGTGTTT
>JUUF01000016.1 GCA_001058355.1 Carnobacterium maltaromaticum | reverse complement strand
GCTTTCATTTCTGAAACGATTGCATCTGGTGATACAACTTGCATTACTACTTTATCTAATTTTGGACGACCTTTGTAGAAGTATTCGTTCGCTTTCAATGTTACAGATTCCCCTGCAACTACTGATTCAATTGTGAAGGCACCAAGACCTACTACTTTAGAACCACGAACGTATTCGCTTTGTTCCCATTCTTTTACAGGAATATCTTTAAAGATGTGTTT
>JUUF01000131.1 GCA_001058355.1 Carnobacterium maltaromaticum | reverse complement strand
ATATGGTAATGAACTATTTTTTGCATGCAAAAACTCTCCGCAAATCACTTTCACGGAGAGTCTCACTTTACATTTATTATCCAATAAAGGCTTTGATTTGTTCCACACTTTGTGATGAGTCACAAACCACACGCACTTCGCCGCCACGAGCAACTAATAAACCAGGTACTGTTGGCATATTGTATTTTGCACGGAAAGCTGCTAAAGCTTCGTTGGCTCTATCTTCTGAATTGATGAAGTACATTTCTTTTCCTAATGCTTCACGCACTTCGTTGATTTTTGGAGCAAAGCGACGGCAGTATGGGCAAGTTGGACGTCCTACGAAAAGAACGACTTCCTTTCCTTCACCGATTAACGCTTCTACTTTCTCCGCTGTTGTTTCCACAAATTGGCTTACATCTTTTGCAAATTGTTCCATGATATCCCTCCGTTCATTTTCCTTCATTATGACAACGAAAAAAGAGTAGCGCAACAAATGTGCCTACTCTTTCTTATCTTTCGGATTGATTTCTTTATATTTTTTACGAATGTATAATAAGCGGCAAATAAACGCCCCTAACATCCCGAGGGCAATCCCGCCAATGACATTGTCAATAATCATCCCAATTCCAAATCCGATAGCAATCCCAATTACCATGATAAGATTCAATACGGACATTTCTCTAATTCTGTCTTTTGGATTTTGTTCTCTCATCGCTACCTCCTACTCAACGACGTTAATATGACACATCTTCATGGCGCTTAACGCGTTATCGTGTGACGCTGGCGTTACTCCTGCGCAGGCACTTGCAACAACACTCACTGGAACATTAACAAAATGCGCTTTAGCAAGCAGTGCATTACTAATCACACAAATATCTGTACAAATTCCAATTAACGTAATACTTTCTAAGTCTGGTACTTCTTTTTGAATGAGTTCCATTAGTTTTTCTGAACCAAATGTTGGTTTTTCAATTCCTTTAGCATTGCGACTCTCTAACGCTTTTTGGATTTGTGGATTTAATTCCCATCCTTTAGAACCTCTGACGCAATGTACTACTGGTAAGTGGCGTCCTTCTTCTGTATCGAGATAATCTTCTCCGTGTGTATCAAGTGTATAAAATACTTTCCCATCAAAATTCTCGATGACTTCAACAGCATGATCGATAATAGCCACTGCTTCTTTTGAGCCAAGTACTCCATCGACAAAATCATTTTGCATATCTACTACAACTAAAACTTTCATTGTTTTCCTCCTAGTTTATGAAAAAATGCTTTACGGAAACTAAAATAATACAATCCCACTAGAATATATCCTATTCCTACAGCGATAATTGTTGCTACCCCAAAGGATTGAAATAGCTGGTATGAAACCGTGACACCAATTCCAAAGAACAGCATGCTCGTAAAATAAAAGAGCACTTTCCAACGATCCTTAATCTGACCGCGCATCAATCGCCCAAGAACCACTCCAATATCCGTTAAATAGCCCGTAAAGTGAGATGTTCGTACGATAATTCCATGGTAAAAAATGAACATTCCATTTTGTGTTCCGACAACAAACGAGAAGAAATATAACCATTTCTCGTCGCGGACTCCAAACAGAAATAATAGAAGCATCATACTTCCGAACATCATTAATAATACTCCATACCGTTTTGTCGGTTCAAATTTTTTCTTCGAAAACAGAAATCCCGACAAGACGCCGCCACCAGAAAAACAGAGAATCATTCCTAGTAAATGGAGTATTGTCCCCCATTCTTCTTCATTGAAGGACAAAACAAATTGCGTAATATTTCCAGTAAAGTGCGTTGTTGGCGTGAAAAATAGTAATAGTGTGACAACATTGACCATTCCCGCTAACGTACTAAGAAGTGCAATCCAAACATCAAAATAAAAACGTTCTTGTTTCTCCATGAGCCCTACTTTCTAAGCCATAAACTATAATAAAGGATACCCCATATTGCGATATTCAATAGGAATGTCCACATAAAATAGTGTTTTCGCTTTTTATGGTTAAAAATCACTAACCCAAGAAGCCCACCAAAGCCTCCACCAAATAAACCAATCCCAAGCAAGGTTCTTTCCGGAACGCGCCACTTTTTCATGACGGCACAAAGCTTATCAAAGCCCATCAATACAAATAGCAGCCCATTCATTCCAAAAAAGTACATTGGAACGACGTTATTCTTTAAGTCTTCCACTACTTGGCAAACCTTTCTTCGAGGTCGCTCACTTCAAAAATATACTCTCCACCAGCGACAAGACACGGAACTCCCACCATTCCCTGTTCTTTACGCGGAGTAAATACTTCTTCATTATCTCGTAATCTCAAGAATTCTTTTAAATTTCTCATGCTCGCTGTAATATCCACTTCACGAGCGGTTACGCCAAGTCTTTCCATTGCCGCTTTAAACGGTGCTGTATCTGGACATAAACTACTAAAATAGAGTGTTTTTTCGTTCATTTCATTGCTCCTTTACTACTTTCCAATCGTTTGTTGGAGGGCTTGTCTTGCTAATTGGTCCGCACCCTTGTTTTCACTTTCAGGAATCCACTTTACAAATAATTGCGGGAAGTGTTTCACCTTCTTTTGAATTTCCTTTAAAACGATTCGATTCGATTCTTTTTTCGTATAATTTTTTTCAATCGCATCAGCGGTCACCTTGGAATCGGTATGCATGAAAATCAGTTCTTCTTGGTATCCTTTCTCCAGCAACCAGCCTAATGCCCAATCGATAGCTGTGAATTCCGCTAAATGATTGTCCATTTTTTCTTCCACAGGAATCTTAAATGGTATTTGTTCCCCATCTTTCAAAACGAGGACTCCCAACCCTACGTCTCCTGGATTTCCATTCACGGCCGCGTCTGTATAGACTTTAATCATTTTCGACAACGACCACATGCGTCGCTTGAACGCCATGTGCTCCTCTTGTAATTTCGAAAGTTACCTGTTGACCTTCTTTCAACGACTTGAATCCTTCTTGCGCAATTCCTGTGAAATGCACAAAAATATCTTCATCCGTTGTTGTGTTTCGAATAAACCCATACCCTTTTTCGTTGTTAAACCATTTTACAACTCCATTTTCCATGTATACCCCTCCTTATATCATGTACCTTTATTATACTGTTTTCTCTCTATTTGAACAGATACTAAGCCTTCAAATGACGAATAAATGTTTCATCATTTTCGTACAAGCTCAATAATAAATTCTCTCGTTGTAGCTGTACCTCTAGCCACTCAGCTCCATCACTGAAATAACGGTCCAAAAATGGACTAACGCGAAGAAAATCGGATTGAGCCTTTTGCAATAACAGTTCTTTCATTTCTTCTTCCAAAGCGTTTTGCGTATCAATTAGCCGTTCAATTTCTAAAAATACTGGATGATCATAGACCGAAACCACTTTTGCTTTATCGACTTCGACCACCTTTTCGCTAAACGCATCATAGTATCGAATCTTTGAAGGCTTCCCATCCGTTAACCAACATTCGATTAAGAACCCTTTCCAAAACAGTTGTGTCAAAGGGCTCAACAGAAAGGCTTCGATAACGGTCCATTTCAATGGTGTTTGCATCAACATCAAAGTTGTTGCCATATAGTCATTCTGCTCTTCGGTCAATGGCTCGTCTTTTTTCAAACGTGCACTTAATTGTTGAAGCTTCTCGACTTCTGCTTGCGTAAAACGATTTTTTTCCTTTTCGCATAGCAGTGTACACTCTAGAACCTTATCCATTCCAAGTGCTGCAACCACATTTTCGTGAACCAGCCAAGCCTCAACTTGTTTAAATTGCTCATTTTGAATCGCCACTTTGATTTTCCACATCCAGTAGCTAGCTTCCGTCGGTAATTTTAGTTGATCTTCTTCAATATAATAGGTAAGGTCATCCCACCGATTGGCTTTTTCTAACAATTGGAAAAACTCTTCAATCTCATCAATATACTCATTTTTCTGAACTTTTTCTTCAAAGGCATCGATCGCATTCTCCACAAATGTTTCGAATTCTTCTGAAAGTACGTCTAGTTGTTTCTTTTCCTCGCTCATAAATTTCTCCTCTGTCTTATACCTTTCTATTATACTTTAAAGGCGGGCAATTAGAAAGCACACAAATAAAAAAAGGCTCATGACAATCCGTCATGAACCTAATATTTATTCTTCCTCTAATGGTAAAAATTCTACAATATCTTTGAAATTAACAACCGTCCGCGATTCACAAATATCTTTCATGCATGTATTGGATGCATTCCAATCAATCACAACGATGGCACTATTCGCCAATAGTTTATAGATAATCCCAATCATTTCTTGTTCTCTAAAAGTAAATCGAATGCGATTGCCGACTTCCGGACGAATCGATTCTTTTATCTGCAGAATAATACGAACTCCTTCATCATAGGACACTCCTAATAAATGCGCAATTCTAGATTTACTCGTTCCTTTTCGAAGTTCCGTTTCCACAGTACTCTTGACATCTTTCGTGACACGTTTCGCCATTGCTTTCGCCTCTTTTCACGCCTGGCCAAAATCCTACACTACACACTCATCAAATTTATTATATCACAAAATGGACTTTCTGTGGGCTAGATTTACTAATTTTCTGATTTAAAGGCTTTTCTTTTATGAAAAAATGACGCCTTTTAGAATGTAAACTTGTTTTTCGGCGATTTTTCTGGGAGTTTTTGCTCATCCGTGAACATATATTTGTAAAACGCATTCATTTCAACTATACTTTAGATGTAATGAATGGAGGGATTTTGATGTTAGACCAATCAATCACAATTTTAAAATATGAGTACCATATTGCACCGGGAAGTTATTTCCATGTGGAGACACCTTGGGTAAAAGATGTCAGTGAGATTAAAACGGTCATCATTGATCAAGATAATGTTTTTACGAAGATGTTGAGTATTTACCCTAATAACTTCGTAATGTTTTTAGAGCAATTCCCTGAATATAGTATTTATCGGACAAATGTTCCGCTAGAACTTATTCCAACCGGCGATTCATACCGCGTTTGTTTTGATCAAGCGTGATTACAACTGCAAAAAAGCAGAACTTGGACAATCTTATTTCTCTGCGTCCTTGTTCTGCTTTTTCATTTATTCTTCTATAGGTGCAAGTAATCGTAATCCATTTAAGAGTACTAAAATCGTACTTCCTTCATGTAATACAACTCCCCAACCGATGTTCGTTAATCCAAAGAAGTTAAGGATTAACAATAATACAACAACTGACATCGCAAAAATCATATTTTCTAAAATGACACGATGTAATTTCTTACTAATCTTATGAGCCGAAACGAGCTTTTGTAAGTCGTTTTTCATGATGACGATATCACTTGTTTCAATCGCAATATCTGTCCCATTTCCCATCGCAATACCGATGTCAGCAGTCGCAAGCGCTGGCGCATCATTCACGCCGTCCCCTACCATCGCTGTTAAGCCATAGCGTTCTTTTTGAGACTCTATCTTTTCTAATTTTTCTTCTGGTAATACATTTGCCACTACTTCTTGAACGCCAAGTTCCATACCAATCATTTCAGCAGTTTCTCTTGAATCCCCTGTAATCATTGTTGTATGCACCATTTGGCTCTTGAAGTAATCGAGTACTGCTTTTGAGGCTTCGTTTGGAAGGTCCATAAACGCCATTAACCCAACAATCGTATTGTCTTTAACAACTGTTACAACCGTCTTGCCTTCGCTTGCCCATTCTTGCATACGAGAAGAAACTTCTGCCGAACGGTTGACGGTATCTAGTGGTTTCATGATTTGGATTTCTTCACCGCTAACAACAGAACGTACTCCTTGTCCTACAAGTACTTCTACTTCAATTTCTTCATCTAAAACTGGTGCTTCACTAAATTTACGAAGTACAGCTTCTGCTAGAGGATGTGTTGATTGTTTTTCCATTGCTACAATAGCAGGAATAATCGCTTCATCTTCAAACCAGTAATCCGTTAAATCAGGAGTTCCTTTTGTTAACGTTCCAGTCTTATCAAATGAAATGACACGTAATTCTTGCAATTGAGAGATGGCTGCTCCACCTTTCGCTAAAATACCCATTTTAGATAAACGAGACATCGCTGCTAAAGTTGCTGGTACTGCACTTGCTGCTAACGCACATGGAGACACCCCAATGAGGTATACCATTCCACGGTAAAGTGTCGTGTTTAAATCCCATCCCATTAAGAAATATCCAAATAATAGGAAAATTGGCCAAATAATTAATACGATATTAACATAAATTGGTTCAATCTTTTGGATAAAGGTTGCTTGTTTATTCATTGAATGTTGCGCATTTTCAACAACCTTCATAATTTTCGCAAAGACAGTATCTGAACTTTCTGCAGTTACTTGCATTTCAAAGCGATTAGAAATATTGACAGTACTTGCAAATACTGAATCGCCTTCTCCTTTTGAACGAGGCATGCTTTCACCTGTAATGGTTGCTTCATCAATCGAAGTTAAGCCTTTTGTAATGACGCCATCGATTGGTACTTGGTCGCCATGTAATACTTCTAATGTATCCCCAATTTTTAAGTCTGTTACTTCAACGACAACGACTTCCCCATTTTCTTGAATAAGGCGAGCTTGCGTTGGATTCATTTGTAATAATGCCGTTAGCGACTTACGGCTTTTCTCTTCTACATATTCTTCAAGGAAGTGAGCTCCTGCAAAAATCAAAATCAGTAAAGCTCCTTCTTCTGCATTCCCAATAAGCACAGCTCCCACAGCCGCAAGCGTCATTAAGATATGCACATTCGGTTGGAACTTCCCTTTCTTTTTACTACGCTCAATCGTATCTTCAATCCCTTCCATTATTACATGGTAACCAGATAAGAATACTGTTAAAACGAATAAAATATTCGAAAACCCGTTCCCCATAAAATGAAGAACCATCCCAATAATGTATAGCACTAGTCCTACAATATAAAAGATGACTGCTTTACTATCATCATGGTCATGACCGTGACCATGTCCATGTTCGTGGTCGTGGTCTTCGTGATGCAAGTAATGATCTTGGCATGTCTCTCCTTCATGAGATTTTTCTTTATTAAATAGATGTTTAATTTTATGAAATTGTTCTTTTAAACCCATGATATCTCTCCTTACTATTTCTTCTTATAGCCATAATACATGAATATCTATTCATATGTCAAGCGATATCTTAGAGTTATTCTAAAAAAATTTTTCGTAAAAAAAGAGACTGGCCAAAGCCAATCTCTTTTGATGTTTCTATTAACGTCTACGTTCTTGGATACGTGCTGCCTTACCACGTAA
>JUUF01000130.1 GCA_001058355.1 Carnobacterium maltaromaticum | reverse complement strand
TGGCGTAAGGAATAAATTCCTACGCCAACTAATTCGCATGTAATGCTAAACACGTTACGGTTTGTATAGCATCCGCAGGCTTCTTCATCGGCTTTTAGATGTGCTTTTTATGAGGTGTAATGGCAATGAAAACAGGGGTAACTTAACAGTCGTCTTATTGCATTTGGAATCCCTGCGGAGGGGGAGAGGTGCTTGGAGGTGGATAGAATCGCCTAACTTATTTTCAAATCGCCTAAAAATTAGGCAATATTAGGCGAAAAGGAAGTAAGACAGAATCGCCTAACTACTTTTAAATCGCCTAAAAACAATGTATAATTAGGAGAAAAAAGAAGGAGGTAGGCGAATGAGAGTTTTTGATTATGAAAAATTATCGCAAAGTCAATGGGATGTTGAAGTGATTAATCTTCTAGCAAAAATTCATGAACATAAGGGTAAACAAGAGCTGTTTTTGGAACAAAAACCTGCCGTTTTAGATAAATTGGTAGAAATCGCTAAAGTTCAAAGTGTGGAAGATTCGAATAAAATAGAAGGAATTATCACGACAACAACGAGAATTAAGGAGTTAATGGCTCATAAAACAACGCCGAGAAACAGAGACGAGGAAGAAATTTTAGGCTATAGAGACGTCTTAAATGTAATCCATGAAAGTTATGAGTATATTCCTATCAATAGCAATTATATTTTACAACTCCACAGAGAATTGTATAAATATAGTGAAAAAGGAATTGGAGGAAGATATAAAAACACTCAAAATTCTATCGTTGAACAGGATCAAAATGGTAATGTTATAGAAATATTTAAGCCATTACCTCCATATGAGACACCGAAAGCAATTGAAGACATTTGTAGAGAGCTTAATAAAGCTTTGGATAAACATGAAGTAGATTCGTTGTTGTTAATCCCGATATTTATCCATGATTTTCTTTGTATACATCCATTTAATGATGGAAATGGTCGAATGAGTCGATTGTTAACGACACTTCTTCTATATAGACAAGGGTATGTGATTGGGAAGTATATTAGTTTGGAGAGTAAAATTGAGCAAAATAAAGACGGGTATTATTCATCTTTAAGAAAAAGTGGTTTGAATTGGTATGAAGGTCAAGAAGATGTGACTCCTTTTATAAAATATATTCTAAGAACAATATTAGCAGCTTATATTGATTTTGAAGATAGAGTTGACTATGTAGATGAAAAGCTCCCTTCTATTGAGTTGGTTAGAAAAGCGGTCAATAAAAAATTGGGCAAGTTTACTAAATCAGATATCATGGAATTAGTTCCAAGTATAGGTAAAGCAACCGTTGAAAATATGCTGAAAAAACTCGTCGAAGAAGGCTATATTAATCGATATGGAAAAGGGAGATCAACCTATTACGTAAAAAATAACTAAATTTAACATCTCGTTTGATAGGTGCTTCCTTTAATAGAGGCCGCAAAAAAGCTAGCAGAAAAATCTGCTAGCTTTTTAAATAGGTTTGTTTAGATTAGTTTTGTTCTGCTTTTTTAGAAACGAGAACGAACATCGCGCTAATTGTTACGATGATTCCTGCTAGAATTACGGCTGTGTTACTTGTTGTACCAGTGTTTGGTAGGTCTGGAGTAACAGTCGTTGTTGTTTCTGGTGCAGGTGTTACTGTTGTAGCGTCTGTTGTTTCGCCTGTCGTTACGCCTGTTGTTGAGCCTTCTGTAGTAGAAGAACCTTCAGATGTTGTTGTAGCGGCAGTTGTAGAAACTGTTGTCGACTCAGTAGTCGTTGTTCCTGCTGTCGTAGAAGCAGTTG
>JUUF01000015.1 GCA_001058355.1 Carnobacterium maltaromaticum | reverse complement strand
TGGCTGAAAGAGCATGAGGAAGAGATTGTAAAGTGGATGCACTCTGCCTATCCCAAAGTGGAATCCGTGCAATTTGATTGGAGTACGTTAAGAGTAGGACCTGTGAGTAATGGAGTAGCTAATGTGGAATATAATCTATCAGTAACGGGAACTTTTAATAATAATCCAGATACTGTCATTCATATTGATTTTGGATTAGATAAATCTGATAGTATACCAAATATGTCTGGAATTAGAATGAACCAACCTCCACGAATCAGTAGGGGGAAGGTATTGGAAATCTATGAGTAATGTGAATAATTTATAAGCTTTGTAGCAAACAGTAGTTATGAGAAGGCTGTTAATGAATAGTTTTATAACCAGCACAAGGATAGAAGAGGCGGGAAGAATGAAAAAAGTATTAGTGTTAGTTACTTTATTATTAGGAATAGGAATC
>JUUF01000129.1 GCA_001058355.1 Carnobacterium maltaromaticum | reverse complement strand
CTTGGCCCGGTGCCTCTATTATCAATACTATGGAGTTATCCTAGGGGGACGTAGTTCCCACTATTTTCTCATCGCTGAAATCACGCGATAGCCTTTTTGTGCGATAAAGTCCGCCACTTCATCGGGCTCAGTAGAATCCACATGAAGCACCACTTGCACTTTCCCATCGCGATGGAATACAGAAATCGTCGAAACGTTCACGTTGTTTTCGCGCAATACATTTGAAATTTCTTCCAGAGGACCAGGTTTATCCTCATTGATTTCAATGAATAAACGAGAACCTGGAGTGTTGTATCCAGAAATTTCGATAAACGCATCGAAAATATCTTTGTCGGTAATAATCCCTTCAACGTGTCCACGCGCATCTACGACTGGTAAGACGCCGACATTTTGTTGACGCATCAGTGACGCTGCTTCTTCTAATAATGTATGAGCCTTCACTGTTAAGACTTGCTTTTGCATAATTTCGCTCGCAGTTGTCTTGTTTAATAAATAGTTCAACTCATGCATTGATAAGCTTGTCGCCATTGAAGGTGAGTGCCCTGCAACAAGTTCTTCTGTTAATAGTCCGACTAACTTTCCGTCTTCTACAACTGGCAAGCGGTGAATGTCATGCTCCTTCATTAAGTCTAGAGCTTTCATAACCGTTGTTTCAGGCGTTACTGTAATAACGTTGGTTGACATATAATCTTTAACTTCCATGATTACCCTCCTAGATATGCTTTCTGAATTTCATCACTTTCTAACAACTCTTGTCCTGTACCGCTCAATACCACTGATCCAGTTTCTAGTACATACGCACGATTTGAAATCGACAATGCCATTTTCGCATTTTGCTCGATAAGTAAAACCGTTGTCCCTGTCTTTTGGATTTCTTGAATGATTTTGAAAATCTCGCGGATGAAGATTGGCGCTAACCCCATTGAAGGTTCGTCGAGGAACAATAGTTTTGGACGGCTCATTAACGCGCGGCCCATCGCTAACATTTGTTGTTCCCCACCAGAGAGCGTTTGTGCATCTTGGTCTTTCCGTTCTTTCAAGATTGGGAAACGCTCGAAGACAGCTTCCATATCTTTTTGAATTTCTTCTTTATCCTTGCGTAGAAATGCCCCTAGTTCAAGGTTTTCTTTTACCGTTAATCCTGGGAATACGTGACGTCCTTCTGGCACTTGCACGAGCCCTTTCTCAACGATTTTCTTCGCAGATGTTGAAGCGATGTTCTCACCTAAGTATAGGATTTCGCCTTCTGAAGGATGGATGAGTCCCGATAAAGTCTTCAAGATGGTTGACTTCCCAGCACCGTTTGCCCCGATAAGAGACACGATTTCCCCTTCGTTAACTTTAAAATTTACATTACGTACGGCTTGAATCATTCCGTAATGAACTGATAAATTTTTAACTTCTAACATCTACTCACCTCCTAAGTACGCTTTAATAACTGCAGGATTTTGTTTAATTTCTTCTGGAGTCCCTTCTGCAAGAAGTCTTCCATATTCCAACACGTAAATGCGTTGGCAAATTTTCATGACAAGCGACATATCGTGCTCGATTAACACGACTGTTAAATCGAACTCTGCTTGAATTTTAGCAATCAATTCTGTTAATTGAGCTGTTTCCTGCGGGTTCATCCCTGCTGCCGGCTCATCTAAGAATAAGATTTTTGGTTTTGTCGCTAAGGCACGAACGATTTCTAGTTCACGTTGTTGCCCGTATGCTAAGTTTTTCGCCTTTTCATCTTTAAGTGAATCCAAGTTGAAAATCTTTAGCAATTCCACTGCTTCTTCGCGCATTTTTGCTTCTGTATCATAGTATTTTTTCGTACGGAATAATGTTGAGAACAATGAATCACTCGAGTGTGCGTGCATGGCAATCATTACATTTTCTAGTACTGATAAGTCTTTAAATAAGCGAATATTTTGGAAGGTACGCGCCATTCCAAGGCTTGTACGCTTGTAAGGTGGTAGACCGTTTAAGTTTTTCAACTGTCCGTCTACTTCTAAGCTAACCGTTCCTTCTGTTGGCTCATAAACCCCTGTTAACAAGTTGAAGAAAGTCGTTTTCCCAGCCCCGTTTGGCCCGATGAGTCCGATCAACTCGCCCTTATTCACCTTCATCGAAACGTTAGAAACAGCAGAAAGTCCGCCAAAGTTTTTTGTTAGTCCATTAACTTCTAATAACATTACTTCCCACTCTCCTTTGTTTCTTTCTTCTTAGAAAACTTGAAGTCTCCTAGTTTGAATTCCCAAGTACCAAGCAATCCACCTGGGCGGAAAATCATGATTAAGATTAGCGCAACTGCATAGATGATCATACGTAATTGTCCAAATGGTTGTAGGACAAGGTTGATGATTCCAAGTAATACGGCTGCCACGAATGAACCTGTGAAGCTTCCGATACCACCGAATACCACGATGATTAATACTTCGATTGATTTCATGAACGTGAAGTCACTTGGCGTTACCGTTCCAAGCGTTGTGGCAGAAAGTGTTCCACCGATACTTGCAGTGGCTGCTCCTAATACGAAGGCCAAGATTTTATATTTTGTGACTTGAACCCCCATAGATTCCGCAGCGATTTCGTCTTGTAACACCGCATAAGTGGCACGACCCGCACTACTGAATGTGTAGTTCAAGATTAAGATAGTTGTTAATACAAGAGCGATATACGTAATCGTCCATGTGTTTGTTAAAGGCACCCCGCTGATACCAGCAGCACCATTTGTAATTTTCATGTTTGTCACAGCTACACGGATGATTTCCGCAACCCCTAGAGTCGCAATCGCTAGGTAGTCCCCTTTTAAACGAAGCGTTGGTAATCCAACAAGGAACGCGACGATAACAGAGATGACTACTCCGACTGCCATCCCAGCAAATAGGCCAGGAAGACCATTCATCATTTTCCCAAGAATCGCACCGCTATAAGAACCAATCGCGATAAATCCGGCATGCCCTAGTGAGAACTGACCGGCAACCCCAAGAATAAGGTTCAATCCAACCGCGTAGATAATATTGATCATGATATTAATGAAGGTACTTTCGTAGTAGAAGTTAATGACTCCTGTTTGTACAAGTACGAAAAGAAGAGCGTACATTCCTAATGCGAACAGCGTCCAACGAATATTCTTTTTATGAAATCTTTGCATCTTCTTCACCTACACTTTCTCTCTGACATTTTTACCAAACAATCCAGCTGGTAACACGATTAAAATAATGAATAATAGGAAGTAAACGACTCCGTCACGGTATGGTGAGTAACCGAAGAAGCTTACCATTGTTTCTAGTAGACCGATGAGGTAACCACCGACCATGGCCCCAGGAATACTACCGATACCACCAAGTACGGCCGCAACGAAGGCTTTTAGTCCGACTGTAATCCCCATTGTTGTTGAAATGGTATTGTAGTACACCCCAACAAGGACACCGGCAATCCCGGCTAGCGCTGAACCGAGCGCGAATGTAAATGAGATGACTCCGTCTACGTCAATCCCCATGAGTTGAGCGGCTTGCTCATCCACGGCAACCGCACGCATGGCTTTCCCCATTTTTGTATAACGTACGATAAATTGTAATAACGCCATTAAGACAACGGTAACCCCGAAAATCAAAATTTGCTTTCCGTTCACAGAAACGTCTCCAAATAAGGTGATGGTTTCAGTTCCAAAGTCAGAGGGAAACGGACGAGATTCCGCTCCAAAGAAATAACTCATTGCATTTTCTAGTAGGTATGACACCCCGATAGCCGTAATTAACGCTGCTACACGAGTCGAATTACGAAGCGGCTTATACGCCACACGTTCAATCACAACCCCTAAGACCGCACAGGCAACCATCGCTACTAAAAGCGCTACGAATACATTCATCTTCAAGACCATTACGGCAAAATATCCAATGAACGCCCCCATCATGTACACATCCCCGTGTGCGAAGTTAATGAGCTTAATTGTTCCATAAACCATGGTATATCCAAGCGCAATCAACGCGTAAATACTTCCGACTGCAAGCCCGTTTACCAATTGTTGCATTAACAACTCCATATATTTTCTCCTTTCAAATCTATCCTTATCTAGCGGAAAAGAGAGGCGGAAGTCCCCTTCGTGCCTCTCTTAAAAAATACTGTTAAAACTTAATTAGTCAGCTGAGTACTCTTGAGCACTTACTTCTTGTCCGTTTTGGAACTCGATGACTACTGCTGATTTCACTGGTGTGTGGTCAGGACCCATTGAGAATGTACCAGTTACACCATCGAAGTCTTTTGTTGCTGCTAAAGCTTTTGTGATTGCTTGAGGATCAGTTGAGCCAGCAGTTTCGATAGCTTTCATTAACAATTGAGTTGCATCATAACTTAAAGCGGCGAAAGTATCTGGGTTTGTACCATATTTTTCTTTGTACGCTTTAACGAACGCTTGAACGTCTGCATCATCACTTAATGTTGAGAAGTGTGAAGTGTAGTAAACGTTAGAAAGGTTTGAGCTGTTACCTGCTAATGCTGCTAACTTGTCACTTGAAAGTCCATCACCACCAACGATTGGTTGAGTGATACCCATTTCACGTGCTTGTTTGATGATTAGACCAACTTCTTCGTAGTAACCAGGAACATATAATACATCGAAGTCTTTAGATTTCAATGTAGTTAATACTGCTTGGAAGTCTGTGTCTTTTGATTGGTAGTATTCACGAGTGACAACTGTTCCACCGATTTTGCTGTCAGTGTAAGTTTTTTCAAAGGCATCTGCTAACCCTTTAGAGTAGTCATTACCTGTATCTTGTAAGATAGCTACTTTTGCATTTCCGAATTTCTTGTGTACGAAGTTCGCTCCTACAACCCCTTGGTAGCTGTCAGAGAAACATACACGGTAGATGTATTCATATACTGAGGATGCATCTTCTGCGTTTTTCAATGTTACGCCGTCCCCTGTTGTTGCTGGGAAGACTGTTGGGATTTTTGCTTGTTCGTTAACTGGGATTGATACTGAAGCATCCCCTGTTGTTGCTGGCCCGACAACGCCAACCACTTTCTCAGAAGCTAATTTCTTCGCTACAGAAGCAACTTCTGTTTTGTCTGATTTGTTATCGTATGAAACGTATTTTAATTCCTTATCTAATAACTTCCCTTTTTGTTCTACGGCTAATTGAGCACCGTTGTTCATAGAAGTACCGTAAGTCGCTACGTTCCCTGTTAACTCGAAGTTCCCTCCGATTTTGACTGTATTACTATCTGCTGCGTTTCCACAACCTGCTAAAATTGCTGCAACCACAGCGCCTAATGTGAATTTCTTTAATTTCATAAGATCCCTCTTTTCATGGATGAATTTTTCAACTTGAGAGTAGTATATAATATTCTGACAATTCATGCAATAGATAACTCGTATTTTTTTGAAAAAATATTTTGTTTACATTTTTATCGTTTTCATTTTCATTTTTCTTAGAATTATTTTCATTCTTTTCAAGTTATAAATAGGTATTATTTACACCTAAAGTGTGATATATTGTATTTTAGCAATTTAGTGTGTGACACAACTAACAAGAAAAGGGAGAAAGAAATGAGAGCATTACTTTCAAAAAATCAAAACCGACAAATTGATATTGTCGACTATTTAGTTCAAGCAAACGGCTGGGTTCATATCGACGAACTCGCTAAGACTTTTAAAGTTTCTACCCGCGCCATCAAAATCGACCTCGCATTTTTACGTGATAAGATTGATGGTTTAGACATCCTCTTCTCGACGAACGGGGTGCGAATTGAATTACCACAAAACTTAAGTACCGAAGTGGTTTATCCTTATTATTATTCACATTCTATTTGCTACGAAATTCTGGAACAATTATTCTTACACGAAGAAACCACTGTCTCAGAAATGACACAAAAACTATTCATTACGACTTCAACATTGAATCGTTACATTCAGAAAATCAATAATAGCTTAAAGAAAAAATTCGATTTCCAAATTTCGAAGAAAAACTTGCAGTTTATTGGAAATGAACAAGACATTCGTTTCTTCTTCGTTCAATACTTTGCTGAAAAGACTGGCTTCTTCGAATGGCCTTTCGACTTTGTAGACGAAGCTTCTCTAGAAAAAATTCTAGTAGACCTCTTCAAGTCTTCGAACTTCCCACAAAGCTTTGAAGGATACCGTGTCTTCAAGATGATTTTTACGGTTAACTTCTTCCGATCTTATCAAGGGCATTTCGTACAAAACTTCGAAAGCAAAGATAAATTCTATGATTATTACAATCAATTAGATGGCTTAGACGAAATCGTTGAGCAATTCGTGAAAGAAACTGGAATCATGGTAACTCCTGAAATTCTGGAACAATCCTTCTCGATTTTCTTACAACCGCACTTCTTCCTAACCGTTGAAGAATTTTCAGCCGCTCGTCAGGAAAAAGTTCGTGACCGCCTATCATTTGATACATTAGTGACGAACATCCAAAGTCTTGAAAAACGCTACGACTTGAAATGCGAAAACTATGATTTACTATTGTGGCACTTACACAACACGTCTCAATTAGAACGTATCGAGGTGCACTCAGACTTCATCTTATTCGATAAGAAGAAACCATTGATGAACTTCTTCAAATCGCTCTCACCTGAGTTCTACAATGATGTTGCAGCACTTCTTGAGGAGTACCAACAAGAAATTAAGAACGTGAAACGTCAACGGAATATTTCGCACTTGATTTACACGTTCTACACGCACTGGGAAGGTCTTGTTGCTCAGCTGCAAGCAAAACAAGAGAAAATCAAGGTGTTAATCTTAAACGACTTCGACGAATACTATCCAAAATTCTTGGCATCGTATTTAGAACACAACGCGGCAAACCGCTTCGAGTATCATACGTATGACCAGCTTGAAATTTCGTTAGATATTCTAGAAAAATCAGATTACAAGATTATTTTGAGTAACTTTGCTCTTCCTGAAATTAAAGGCAAAACGGTAATCTGCTCGCATGATTTGAGTATGATTGACCTCGTAAACGAGTTGAATAAACAATAGAAAGATGCTCCTGCATTGCAGGGGCATCTTTCTGTTGCATAGCGCTTCTTTTGAATAAAAATAAAACTGGCGTTTTGTTTTACAAACCACTTCCAATCCTTGCGGATTAGTTTTATAACTACTGCGTTGGGGCAACGGATTGAGCCTTTCGTCTC
>JUUF01000128.1 GCA_001058355.1 Carnobacterium maltaromaticum | reverse complement strand
GAAAAAGAGACCTTCGGATTTTATAGTAATAACAATAGCGAGTGTAATTGATTCGAATTACGGACGCTAAGGATTATAATCCCTAGCATCCGTTTGAGAATCGATAGGAAGTGAGACTCAAGGCTCACTCCGGTACAGCTATTGTAGTTACTATAAAAATATCCGAAGGATCTCTTTTCTATTATTTGTGCACTAATCGAGTTCGATTTGGCCTGTGTATAGTTTGTAGTAGATTCCGCGTTTTTCCATAAGACTCTCATGGTCTCCGCGTTCGATAATCTCACCATGATCCATTACCATAATCACGTCCGAATTACGAATCGTAGATAAACGGTGCGCAATTACAAATGAAGTACGTCCTTCCATCAATTGGTCCATTCCACGTGAAATTAACGCTTCAGTATGGCTGTCGATTGAACTTGTTGCTTCATCAAGAATCAATACTTTAGGGTTCGCAACGGCAGCACGCGCAATCGCAAGCAATTGACGTTGACCTTGTGACAAGCCTTCTCCATCCCCTGTAATTTCTGTTTGGTAACCTTGAGGAAGACGTTTGATAAAGCTGTGGGCATTGGCAAGTTTCGCCGCCTTAATGACTTCATCATCCGTCGCGTCTAAATTACCGTAGCGAATATTATCCGCAATCGTTCCAGTAAATAAATGCGTGTCTTGCAATACAATCGAAATTGTCTTACGTAAGTCATCTTTCTTAATCTTCGTTACTGGAATCTCGTCAAATGTAATGACCCCAGAATCGATTTCGTAGAAACGGTTGATTAAGTTTGTGATGGTTGTTTTACCAGCACCAGTCGCCCCTACAAAGGCTACTTTTAATCCTGGTTCAGCCCAAACATTGATATCTTTTAAGATACGCACCCCTGGCACATAGCCAAAGTCAACATTGTGCAATTGGATGTTTCCGACAACCGGAATACGTTTATCACCATCCACCCAGTACCATTGGTTTGGATCGCGTTGGTCCAGAGTAACCGTTCCTTCGTCGACTTCAGGTTCTTCACGAAGAATGGCAAAGATACGTTCTGCCCCAGCCATCGCACTAAGAAGCACGTTCATTTGTTGAGACATTTGACCAAGAGGTTGCGCGAATGTTCTTGAGAATTGTAGGAATGAGGCAAGTCCCCCGATATCCATCGCGTTAATAATTACCAAGTATCCACCAACTGCTGCAGTAATCGCATAGTTCACGTAACTGATGTTTCCTAAGATTGGGAACATAATACTTGAATAGAATTGTGCGTTATTAGCAGCCTCTTGAAGTTCAGTGTTCAACTTATCGAATTCATCCAGCACTTTATGTTCGTGGTTAAATACTTTCACGACTTTTTGTCCTTCAATATGCTCTTCCACGAATCCATTCACTTGTCCAAGAATCGCTTGTTGCGCAGCGAATTGTTTGCCTGATTTTACCCCTAGTTTCTTCACGATTTGGAACATCAAGAATACCATCGCAATCAAGAGCACTGTTAAGATTGGTGAAAGGATGACCATCATCACAAACGTCAATACTAATTGAAGCGTTGAGCTGATAATCATTAACATACTGTTGTTAAACGCGTTTTGAATATTTTCAAAGTCGTTTGTAAAACGAGACATTAAGTCCCCATGCTTATTCGTATCAAAAAAGCGAATTGGCAAACTTTGAATATGGTTGAATAAATCTGCACGCATTTTTTCGATGGTATTTTGTCCCACCGTTACCATTAAACGTGCTGAGAAGTAGCTGGCTGTTGCGCCAAGTACATAGACAATCGCGATAAAGCCAAGCATTTTCGCTAATCCGGCTAAATCCCCTGTTTCAATAAAATCATTGATTAACGGACGAATCGCATAAGTCCCGATAATTCCGGATGCACTTGCAATAATTAAGCAGACGACAACTACTGCAAGAGTCCATTTACTCTTCCATAAATAACCCCATAAGTCTGCCAAAGTTTGTTTCATATTTTCTGGACGTTTTGGCCCTTTATGTTTACTCATCTCCTTTGGCTCCTTTCATTTGGGTTTCGTAAATATCACGATATAAGTCGTTTGTTTCCATTAACTCTTCGTGTGTTCCGAGTCCGTTCACTTTACCATCATCTAACACAAGAATATTGTCTGCTCCTTGGATAGATGAAATACGTTGGGCAATAATGATGACCGTTGTATCTGGTAAATGGTTGAAGAACGCTTCACGGATTTTCGAGTCAGTCGCTGTATCGACCGCTGAAGTTGAATCGTCTAAGATTAACACGGCTGGTTTTCGTAGCATTGCACGTGCAATTGTAAGACGTTGTTTTTGTCCACCAG
>JUUF01000014.1 GCA_001058355.1 Carnobacterium maltaromaticum | reverse complement strand
AACGCGATGTCTCACATCCTATCGCTTGTCAATAGCTTTAGTCGCACGGTCTCCAATAATTTGGATAATAAATACCAAAATAAGGATGGCTACTGTAGCGACAAAGATGATATCTACTTTGTTTCGTGTATAACCAATGAGGTAAGCTAAGTTTCCTAATCCTCCCGCACCGATAACACCAGCTACTGCTGTAGAACCGATTAACGCGATTGCCGTTACGGTAATCCCTGATACAAGTGCTGGAAGTGATTCTGGAATCAGCACTTTTGTAATGATTTGGCGGGTATTTGCCCCCATTGATTCTGCCGCCTCGATGACTCCTGACGGGATTTCATTTAACGCGATATCCACTAAACGCGCATAAAATGGCGCTGCACTGATGATCAATGTTGGGATTGCCCCTTTAGGACCCACAATCGTTGACATGATGGCTTTTGTAAAAGGCATTAATAGAGTCAGTAAAATGATAAATGGAATCGCACGGAAAATATTAATGATTCCGCCTAAAATAAGATGAACCCATGTATTTTCAAGACTGCGACCTTTTCCTGTTAAGAAAAGAAGGAGTCCTAAAATTAATCCGATGACAAATACATAGAACGTTGGAATGAAGGTCATATAGAGAGTTTCATTAATAGCTTTAATGACATCAGGCCATACAACATTCTCGAACGAAAACATTTCTCTGAAAAGTTCATCTAGGCTTGCTGATGCTAAAAATAGATTAAACATGCTCTAACACCTCCACGATAATTTCTGCTTGTTTAAGATATTCGATGACCTCTTCTGCTTTTGAAGATTCTTCCTCAATCAAAATAATCATGCTTCCTAATATCCCTTTTTGCGTAATATTTACCTTCGCTTGTAAAATCGATACTGTTGCATCGAGTTTACGAATCGCTTCAGATAATACGGCGTCTCCTGTACGGTCGCCTAAATACTGAATACGAACTGCTACACCTGGGCGAAGGGACGTTGAAAGATGATGGAATACCTCATCGATTTCATCATCCACACGTTCTTCTCCCACGAATTGTTTTGTAATTGGTTGTTGTGGATTTTTGAAGACTTCAATCACTTCCCCACTTTCCACTACTCGTCCTTCTTCCATCACGGCAACACGGTGGCAAATTTGACGAACGACATGCATTTCATGCGTAATTAACACAATCGTTAACCCTAGTTCTTGGTTGATTTCTACTAATAATTTTAAGATATCTTTTGTTGTCTTAGGGTCAAGTGCACTCGTAGCTTCGTCACATAAAAGGACTTCTGGATCGTTAGCTAACGCACGGGCAATCCCGACTCTTTGCTTTTGTCCCCCAGAAAGTTGTGATGGATAAGATTTTTCACGTCCGGTTAGTCCAACTAAATCGATTAATTCGGCTACCTTAGCTTTACGCTCGGCTTTTGGAACGCCTGCAATTTCAAGTGAAAAAGCAATGTTTTCTTCGACTGTTCTCGACCATAAAAGATTGAAATGTTGGAATATCATCGCGATTTTTTGACGCTCTTTTAAAAGCTCTTTGCGTTTTAAGGTTGTAATGTCTTTTTCATTAATATAAATATGGCCACTTGTAACTGTCTCAAGTCCATTTAACAAACGGATTAATGTACTTTTACCCGCACCTGAAAAACCAATCACTCCAAAAATTTCGCCTCTACTAATCTCTAACGAGACATCTTTTACAGCTTCAACCGTGCCTTGTTTCCCAGTATATGTTTTGGACACGTTCTCTACTCGAATCATTGTTTCACTCCTTAATGGTCAAAAGGGAGCGGAAAGTACAAGGCTTTTGGCTTTGTATCTTTCCACTCCTCTTGTTCTCTTACTATTTTTTATTATTTCGCAGGAATTACAGAACCATCTGTATATTTTTCGTTGATGAATTTACGGATTTCATCACTTTGTAACGCTTTGATTAAAGCTTGAATTTTTGCTTTATCTTTATCAGCAGGTTTTACAGCGACTAAGTTAGCGTATGGTGAGCTTTCGTCTTCTAAAGCAATTGAATCTTTCACTGGTGAAAGTTTAGCATCGATTGCGAAGTTTGAGTTGATGATCACTGCATCGCCTTCATTGTTTTCGTATGTTGATACTAATAATTCAGGTGCGATTTCTGTTTTGATTTGGATGTTCTTTGGATTTTCAGCAATGTCGCTTAATCCAGCAGTTACAGGGTTCACGCCATCTTTTAATTTAATTAATCCAGCTTTTGTGAAGAAGCTTAAGAAACGACCTACTTCAGCAGGGTTTGTTGATGCATATACTACTGCGTTATCTGGTAATTCTTTTAATGATTTATATTT
>JUUF01000127.1 GCA_001058355.1 Carnobacterium maltaromaticum | reverse complement strand
TTGAAGATGGTCCAAAAGAAAAAGGTGGACTTCGTTTTTGTATCAATAGTGCTTCCATCAAATTCATCCCACTCAATGAGATGGAAGCAAAGGGATATGGCTATTTAGTCGATTTCGTCAAATAACCACTCAGTGCTTCTCTAAGTTAATCTCCTTTAGAGAAGCACTTTTTTGAGTAAAAATAGATTTAAAACCGTTATGAATAGAAGTATAATAGAGAAAGGAGGGGAATAAGATGTATTCAATCTTAATAGTTGAAGATGAACCAATTATTCGTAGAGGGATTGCATCCTTAATTGATTTTGAATCGCTGGGAATTTCAACGGTTCAGGAAGTAGAAAATGGGGAGCAAGCACTGGAAAAAATACGAGAAGAAGCGCCGGATATTTTACTGACAGATATTAATATGCCGAAAATGGATGGCATTACTCTTGCGCAATTGGTGAGGTCAGAATATCCGCAAATGAGAATTATCTTCTTAACGGGGTATGATTATGTAGATTATTTACTATCTGCAGTGAAAATTGGAGTAGAAGATTATATTTTAAAGCCAGTGACGAAATCAGAAATCGAAGCTTTATTGGTGAAAGTTGTAGCCAAGCTCAACGAAGAAAAGCGCCAACGGGAACTATTGGCATTAGCAAGTGAAGAGGACGCCTCTTCGGGAACTCTTCATTTCGAGAAGTTGATTTTAGAGCAATTATCTAATCAAAATTTAGCGCTAGGTGAACTTGCAAAGCAATTAGGATTCAGTACGAACTACCTTAGCCTTTTAATCAAAAAAGAACTTGGAATGTCCTTTCAAGAGTATGTGACTCAGCAACGAATTCAAAGAGCAAAGCGTCTCTTATTATCAACCGACATGAAGATTTATGAGGTGGCTTTAGCCGTTGGAATAGAAGATATGAACTATTTCTCTTATCGATTCAAGTCGATTGTCGGCGTTTCCCCTAAAAGTTTTAGAAGTGGGGCAAAAATATGAAAAAACAGTCCCTTGCAACAAGATTATTTGCCTATTTAAGTATCATGCTTTTTGCCATGGTCGTTTTAATTGGAAGCTTCTATTTTATAAAGAGTAGCGAAGTTTTTCATCGTGAAGTAGAAGACCATACCATTCATGAGATTGATACCAGCTCCAAATATATCGAACAGTACGTTTCGAATCTAAAATCTACTTCAAGATCTTTATCACAGTCGCAGGCAATTAAGGACTTTGCCAGTCAAAAAACAGCAGAAAATGAAGCGACAATCCATGAATGGCTTGAGACAATGTTGAAGAGTCATCCGGATTTCGTATCGATACGATTGGTGACAAAAGATGGAAGATTAATTACGACCGGGATGGAAGAGGAAATGGTGACTTCAGCGGATATGATGGCCCAAAAATGGTATCAAGATGCTCTAGAGCACTCGAATGTTCCAATCATTCAGTCTATCAAGAATCAAAATAATGAAATCGTGATTTCTATTAGTCAGGAAGTGAAAAGCAACGCAGGAGAAAATCTAGGCGTTATCCGCTTAGATGTGGATTATCACGAACTAGAAAAATATGTGAAAGAACTTTCTCTAGGGGAAAATGGGTATGCCTTTGTCATCCAAAAGGACGGTACACTTATTTATCATCCGGATTCGGAGGCTTTCGAGTCAGTTGATAAGCAAATGTCGGTACAAGAAATATCCAATAGTCCAATGGATTCAATGGTGTCTGAGGATTTTTTTGTCCATAAAAGCCCTATTGAAAATAGCGATTGGATTTTAGTGGGTGTTAGCTCATTTAGTCGGTTTAAAGAAGACTCAGTAAAACTACTTGGGATTGTCAGTGTTGTTGGAGTGCTTAGCTTGCTCATTTGTATGTTAGGTATTTTTACATTGATACGTTATCAATTACTACCTGTTAAAAAACTAGGGCAAGTGATGAAACGAGTAGAAGAAGGCGATACGACCATTCGGGCAGAACAAAAAGGAGCTCAAGAATTCCAAGTTCTAGCAAGTACCTTTAATCAGATGCTCGAGAGAATCGAGACTTTAATGAAGGAAGAAAAAGAGCAAGAAGCATTGACCCGCATCTATGAATTAAAGGCGTTAACGAGTCAAATTAATCCGCACTTCTTGTATAATACGCTGGATACCATTATTTGGATGGCAGAGTTTCAAGACCATCAAAAGGTAGTAGACATTACGAAGGCGCTCTCTAATTACTTTAGACTTTCCTTGAATGCTGGAGAAGAAATAGTGACCTTACGCCAAGAAATCGAGCATGTCCGTCAATATTTGTTTATTCAAAAGGAACGATATGGAGATAAATTGGAATATGAGATTGATGAACCTGATGATATTCCTGATATCAAGCTTCCAAAAATCGTTCTGCAGCCACTCGTAGAAAATGCAATCTATCATGGAATTAAAGAGTCAGAACGCCCTGGGAAAATTACGATTACTGTGTCTAAAAGAGATACTTTTATAGATATTTGTATTGCGGATAATGGGGTAGGAATCAAAGAAAATACAACGAGTACAAAAGAACTTGGTGGAGTTGGTATTAAGAATATCAAAGAACGATTGACGCTCTTTTTCGGAGAAGCTTTTTCGATGGAAATTAAATCTGAACTTAATGCATATACGAAAGTGTATTTACACCTTCCATTAAAAGAAGAAGGACATGCGAATAGTTGACAAAACTAGGCGCTTTTCGTATACTTCTAAAGGTAAGCAATCGGATTGAGATTTTACTTATTAGAGAGGCTTGTCTGGTGAAAATAGCCATCAAAATCGTGCTCCCGATTGAAAACTTTGTAGAAATACAAACGCCCTTCCAGCGTTATCGGAATTAGAGATGAATGAACAGCTGTTTCATTGTAAGCAAGGTGGTACCGCGGTAGGACGCCCTTGCAGCAATGGGGCAGTTTTTTTATTTACAAAAAGAAGGAGAATGAAGATGAAAAAATTATCAAGTAGCGAAATTCGTCAAATGTACCTTGATTTCTTCCAAGAAAAAGGACATAAGGTTCAACCAAGTGCAAGCTTAATTCCTGTAAACGATCCAACATTACTATGGATTAACTCAGGGGTTGCCACTCTTAAGAAATACTTCGATGGAACTGAAACACCAGAAGTTCCACGTATTACAAATGCTCAAAAGAGTATTCGTACAAACGATATCGAAAACGTAGGGCACACAGCTCGTCACCATACATTATTCGAAATGATGGGGAATTTCTCAATCGGGGACTACTTCAAAGAAGAAGTAATTCCATGGGCATGGGAATTCTTAACAAGCGAAAAATGGTTAGGACTTGACCCAGACCGTCTATACGTAACTTACTATCCAGAAGATCCAGAAACAAAAGCATTATGGATGGATAAAGTGGGTCTTCCTGAAGATCATATCATTCCAGTAGAAGATAACTTCTGGGATATCGGTGCAGGTCCATGTGGTCCAGATACTGAGATTTTCTACGACCGTGGAGAAAAATATAATAACTTAGCAGAAGATGATCCAGAAAACTATCCTGGAGGAGAAAACGAACGTTACTTAGAAATTTGGAACTTAGTATTCTCTCAATTTAACCATATGCCAGACGGAACTTATCCACCATTACCACATAAGAACGTCGATACGGGGATGGGTCTTGAACGTGTGGTTTCTGTTATCCAAGATACACCAACAAACTTCGAAACAGACTTATTTATGCCAATTATTAAGCAATTAGAAGGCTTAAGCGCTGGTAAGAAATACAATGAATCTAAAGAAACGGATGTATCATTCAAAGTTGTCGCTGACCACATTCGTGCGGTAAGCTTTGCGATTGGGGATGGCGCGCTTCCTTCAAACGAAGGTCGTGGATATATCATCCGTCGTTTAATCCGTCGTTCTGTAATGCACGGACAACGTTTAGGAATTCAAGGGTCATTCTTAACTAAATTAGTTCCAACGGTTGCTCAAATTATGCACAGCTACTATCCAGAAGTAACTGAAAATATGGAATTCATTCAAAAAGTGATTGCCAACGAAGAGAATCGTTTCCAAGAAACAATTCACGATGGTTTAGCCATCTTAGAAACTATTTTTGCAGATATGAAAGATGCAAACGAAACAACACTTTCTGGCGAAAATGCGTTCAAACTATATGATACTTATGGATTCCCATATGAATTAACATTGGAATACGCAAGCGACAATGGTTTCACAGTTGATGAAGAAGGATTCCAAGCAGAGATGCAAGCTCAAAAAGACCGTGCGCGTGCTGCTCGTAATACGGAAACATCAATGAACGTACAATCTGCAGTATTACGTGATATCACTGTAGAGAGTGAATTCGTTGGATATGCTTCAACAACTGAAGAAGGCGTGTTAAAAGCGATTGTTGTCGATGATGAATTAGTTGAATCTGCACATAAAGATGCTCATGCACAATTAGTATTCGACCGTACACCATTCTATGCTGAAATGGGTGGACAATTAGCAGACCACGGTACAATCCAAGATGCCAGCGGTACCGTTGTAGCGAATGTCTTACAAGTGAAGAAAGCTCCTAACGGACAACCATTACACACAGTTGAAGTGTTAGGCGACTTACAAGTAAACGCAACTTACACATTAGTGGTGGATGCATCTGAACGTGCGAAAATTATTAAAAACCACACAGCAACTCACTTATTACACCAAGCCTTGAAAGATGTTCTAGGAACTCACGCAAACCAAGCAGGTTCTCTTGTAACACCAACTGGTTTACGTTTCGACTTCAGTCACTTCGGACAAGTTACTGCTGAAGAATTAGCTGAAATGGAACGTATCGTAAATGAGAAAATCTGGGCTGGTTTAGAAGTTGTAACGATTGAAACTACACTAGAAGATGCGAAGAGCCGTGGGGCAATGGCACTCTTTGGTGAGAAATACGGCAACTTAGTTCGTATGGTCAACATTGGTGACTGGTCAATCGAACTTTGTGGGGGTATCCACGTTGGAAACACTCAAGAAATTGGATTATTCAAGATTGTTTCTGAATCTGGTATCGGTGCCGGCGTTCGTCGTATCGAAGCTGTGACAAGTAAAGAAGCATTTGACTTATTAAGCCATCACGAAAACTTATTAAAACAAGTAGCTGGTGAAGTGAAAGCCATCCAATTAGATACAGTTGTAGAACGCGTTGCTACTTTAGGTCAAGAATTGAAAGAAGCAAACGGCGAAATTGCGAAACTAAAAGCGAAAATCATGAAAGCTGAAGTCGCAGATGTCTTCAACAATGTAGAAGAAGTAAACGGAACTTCATTCATTACTGTAGCTCTTGAAAATAAAGAAATGGATGAATTACGTCAATTAGCAGATACATGGAGACAAAAAGGTGCGAGCGATATCTTCGTAGTAGGTACTGCTTCTTCTGATAAAGCGAACCTTTTAGTAGCCGTATCTAAAGACGCAAATGAAAAAGGATTAAAAGCAGGCGATATCATTAAGGCAATTGCTCCAGCTATCCAAGGTGGAGGCGGAGGCCGTCCTGATATGGCTCAAGCAGGTGGTAAGAACCCTGCAGGTATTCCACAAGCATTCGAATTGCTTAAAGAATATTTAGCTAAATAATGTAATGCAAAATGAAACCTTCCATGGGATTTGAAGAGAGTCCCGTGGAAGGTTTTTGATTTAAAAGCAAAGGAAAGGCTTTCTAAATGTTAAGAATCGGTAAGTATCAATTGTAGTTTCATGCAAAATCTTGTAGAATAGGTATATATATTGAAATGAGGTGTCGCTATGAGTTCAATAGATGAAACAGTCCTATTTAAATTTAATGAAAAGGACGAAAAAACCGTTCAAGAAACATTAACCATCGTTTATGATGCGTTGAATGAGAAGGGGTATAGTTCGATTAATCAAATCGTAGGATACTTGTTATCTGGAGACCCAGCTTATATTCCGAGACATCGTGATGCACGTAATCTAATTCGTCGTCACGAAAGAGATGAGATTTTGGAAGAACTCATTAGACATTATATCCGCTCAACAGGAAGAGATGCCTAGTATGAGATTAATGGGATTAGATGTCGGAAGTAAAACTGTGGGCGTTGCCGTTAGTGATTTAATGGGCTGGACTGCTCAAGGGGTTGAAACAATTCCGATTAATGAGAATGCTTCAGAATTCGGGTTCAAACGTGTTGTCGAGTTAGTGGAAGAGTATGGCGTTGAAAAAATCGTCATCGGTCTACCAAAGAACATGAATAATACGGAAGGACCACGTGTAGAGGCGTCCCGTCGTTATGGTGCAAGCCTAGAGAAACGACTAGAAATTCCAATCGTCTATCATGACGAAAGACTGACGACGATGCAGGCGGAACGAATGCTTGTCGAAGAAGGTAATGTTTCAAGAAAGAAACGCAAACAAGTCATTGATATGCTAGCTGCAGTCATGATTTTGCAAAACTATTTAGATTTAAATGGAAATCAATAACAAAGGAAAGAGGAAAGAAAATGACAGAACATCACGATCACGATCATGAACATGATCACTTAGAAGGCCACGAAGGGCACGAACATATTACAATCATCGACGAAGAAGGAAATGAAATTTTACACGAAGTATTATTCACTTTCGAATCTGATGATTTCAACAAATCATATGTATTATGCTACCCAGCAGGAATTCCTGAAGGAGAAGAAGTAGAATTACAAGCATTCTCATATGTTGAAGGCGAAGATGGTACTGACGGCCAATTAAACCCAATCGAAACAGAAGCTGAATGGGATATGGTTGAAGAAGTATTAAACACATTCTTAGCTGAAGAAGATTTATAATCAACAATGTAGCTTGGGGGAAACCTCAAGCTTTTTTTGTTATAATAGCACTCTTTATGATAGACTTTCTTCATTTTTCAATAAGAATGAGGTATAATAACTACAACTATGGGTATCATTTGATGCCAATTTAAGGGGGAAGACAATGTCTCAAGAAGAACATAAAAAACATTCCTTAATTTCTGATACGGATACGAAACGCGATATTCGTAAAAAGGAAACTTCTATTATCAAAAAGATAATGAAATATTTTATGATTGCACTTTTAGTAATTGTCCTAGTAGGGGGATTCTTTACTTGGAATTACATTAAAGGAGAAACACAACCAGTTGATACGGCTCAAACAGAACTTGTAGCTTTTGAAATTGAACAAGGCGCATCTGTCAAAGACGTATCAAAAGCACTTGAAGAAGAAGGGATTATCCGTAATTCGAAACTCTTTAATTTCTATTTGAAATTCAAAAACGTTTCTGGATTTAAATCAGGATTGTACCATGTTTCTAAAAGTATGACACTCGACGAAATTATCGCGGAACTTTCTGGTCAAGGAAAAGATAAAGATCAAAATGCGACTAAAGTTCTGATTCGTGAAGGGGAACAATTAACAGAAATCGCGAAAGAAGTTGAGAAATCTACAAAATACTCTGCTGAAGATTTCATGGCAAAAGTTCAAGACGAAGACTTCTTACGTTATTTAGTTCAAAAATTCCCGAAATTATTGACTCAATCATATAATGGCTACCAAGTAAAATATGTGCTTGAAGGATACTTATTCCCAGCGACATACGATATGAATGACTCAAAAACACTTCAAATGTTAATTACTGAAATGGTTGCTAAAACAGATGAAGTCATGTCGAAATACTACGATAAGATTTTAGCAAGTGACTATACATTGCAAGAAATTATGGCAATGGCTTCTTTAATCGAAAAAGAGGGGTCTAAACTAGAAGATCGTAAGAAAATCTCTAGCGTATTCCATAACCGTATTAAAGAAAATATGAAGCTTCAAACAGACGTATCTGTTCAATACGCGTTAGGCGAACACAAAGAAGCTCTTTCTTTAGAAGATTTAGAAGTAGATTCTCCATATAACTTATATCAAAACTATGGCGTAGGGCCTGGACCTTATAACAGCCCAAGTGAGGATGCTATCGTTGCAGCGATGGAACCAGAGAAGACAGATTACTTATACTTCCTAGCAGATATTCATACAAAAGAAATCTACTATGCGAAAACGTACGAGGAACATTTAGAGTTAAAAGCTAAGTATATTGATAATAAGGAGTAGGTCATGGAAAAGAAAAAGCCAATCGTTATCGGAGTTACAGGTGGTTCTGGGAGTGGGAAAACAAGTGTGAGTCGTAAAATTTTGGAGAACTTTCCAGATTTAACGATTTGTAAAATTGATCAAGACTACTATTATAAAGATCAAAGTCATATGCCGTTTGAAGAACGTTTAAAAACGAACTATGACCATCCATTTGCTTTCGATACAGATTTATTAATTGAACATATGAATAAATTAATTAATTTTGAATCGATTGAAGAGCCCGTATATGATTATGAAAATCATACAAGAAGCGATAAAACAATCCATCAAGAGCCAAAAGATGTTATCCTAATCGAAGGAATTCTTATTCTTGAAGATGAACGCTTGCGTGATTTGATGGACATCAAGGTGTATGTAGATACTGACGATGATATTCGTATCATTCGCCGTATTAAACGTGACATGGTGGAACGTGGGAGAACACTCGATTCAATCATTCACCAATATATGTCGGTTGTAAAACCAATGCATCACCAATTTATTGAACCAACGAAAAAATTCGCGGATATTATTATCCCAGAAGGTGGTTCAAATACAGTAGCGATTGACTTAATGACTACAAAAATTGCTTCAATTTTATCTCATTTAAATTAAATTGTTAACCCCTAGGAAAGCTTATCCTAGGGGCTTTTTATGGGATAAATATTTAAAATCGAATTAAAATTTGAAATAAGACTTGCAATCTCGGTTATAAAATGTTAAAGTTTTAGCATTGTAGATTTAGATAATCTAAAAAAAACGATATAGGGGAGAATCGTATGACTGAAAAAGTATTTCCAATGACGCTTGAAGGGAAAGCAAAACTTGAAGCAGAATTAGAAGAATTAAAAGTCGTTAAACGTAAAGAAATCGTAGAGCGTATCAAAATTGCGCGTAGCTATGGTGACTTATCTGAAAACTCTGAATATGAATCAGCTAAGGATGAACAAGCTTTCGTAGAAGGACGTATTTCAACGTTAGAAAAAATGATTCGTTTTGCGGAAATCATCGATGATAACAATGTAGAAAAAGATGTTGTTTCACTTGGAAGAAAAATTACGTTTATCGAATTACCAGATGGAGACGAAGAAACTTACACAATCGTGGGTAGTGCAGAAGCAAACCCAGTTGAAGGTAAAATTTCAAATGACTCTCCAATTGCCAAAGGAATTATTGGTAAAAAATTAAATGAAGAAGTGGTGATTCCAACACCAGGCGGAGAAATGAAGATCAGAATTATTGATATTCAATCTGCGTAATCCATTCATTTGAAATAGAGAAGAGCTAGGAAATGTCCTAGCTCTTTTTTGTTGGATTTCATCCTTAAGTCTGATGGATTCATTTTTAATTCATGATAGGATTGAACGTGAGAAGATGGTATACTAATACCTGTAACGGAGGTGAGAAGATGAATAAACTGAAACGAATACTAATTGTACTATTAATGGGAGTGATTGTCTCCGCTATTGAAATGACTTCAAAATTGGGCCTCTTCATCTTCTTTTCAATTGGGGTCGCTATTACAATGTTCAGTTTTATTGTTTTTCGACGTGTTAAATTTTTAAGAAATAGTGGAATGTGCTTTGGGGCACTCTTTATCATTTTACCGCTTCTATCTACTGCGGGTATTTGGCTTGGAATGATTGGGGCATTGCTTCTGTTATTCTTTACTAAAGATACGTTCTCGATTGCTTCTTTATCAGGTATGTTTTCGAAAAAGGGCCGACAAGAATATATTTTCGTTGACTCTCACGAGGATACTCCAACGCCTGGAGAAATCCATCGCTATGATTGGTTTGGAAATCAAGAAGTGGGGAACGAACCGTATGAGTGGAATGATATCAATGCAGGGCAGCTTGTAGGGGATACCATTATCGACTTAGGAAATACAATTCTTCCTGCCAAGGAAAATGTGATCGTCATTCGAAAAGGATTTGGCCGTGTTCGAATTCTAGTACCGTACGGGGTAGGAGTGATGATTCACCATCATGCATTTGGCGGTCAAGTGGAATTTGAGGGACAAACATACGCCTTAAGTAATGAATCTATTCAGTTATATAGTTCAGGATACAATCGCAGCACGAAGAAGATTAAGATTTATACAACGATTGTCGCTGGGAAAATTGAGGTGATTGAAGCATGAAGCAACGCCTCGTTAAAAGCTGGATGCTTTATTCAGCGGTTTACAGTTTTGTTAGTACTGTTTTCCTATTCCTATTCCGCAGATGGATTCGCTATGAAATAGTAGAGACATTGAGCATTCAAGAGATTCTTGGGACGATTACACTGTTTCTATTATTGATTTTATTCTTTGGTTTTGTGACAGCTGCGGCGATGTTGATTTTAAATCGTCAAGCTGAGCGTAAAATCGGTGAGCAGTTACTCATGATTCAAAAGGCCAAGCATAGACTTGTAAAAGAAGAAGATAGCCCAAATTGGATTATGGAAGCAACGGTTGTAGACTTAAATGATTTCTACGAACAAACAGCTGCACTTTCAGAGCGATTAGAAAAATTATCATTAGAAGTACAGCAATTAGGTAGCAAACCGCAATTCTTAGGGACTGAGACAAAAGAACAAGTCATTCAAGAAGAGAGACGCCGTATCGCTCGCGAATTACATGATTCTGTAAGCCAGCAGCTCTTTGCGGCGATGATGATGATTTCTGCCTTAAACGAACGTGCCGACAAGTTTGATGAGAAGGAACAAAAACAATTGAAGATGATTGAACATGTTCTCTCTCAAGCACAATCAGAGATGCGCGCATTGCTTCTTCACTTACGCCCAATTTCACTAGAAAGTAAATCGTTGAAATCTGGTATCGAAGGATTACTCGTCGAATTACAAACGAAAGTACAAATGAAGATTCATTGGGATATCGAAGACGTGAAACTTCCTGAAGGTGTCGAAGACCATCTCTTCAGAATCGCTCAAGAACTTCTATCGAATACATTGCGTCATTCACACGCAACAACTTTAGAAGTGTATTTACGACAACTAGACTCCACGGTTCTCTTTAAGATAGAGGATAATGGGGTTGGATTTAATAGCGAGGAAATTCTTCCAGGAAGCTATGGAATTAATAATATGAAAGAAAGAGTGCAAGGGCTCGGTGGACAGGTGAGAATTGTGAGCTTCCCAAATCAAGGAACGACAATTGAAATCAAGATTCCGCTCAGTCGTCACATGGAGGATGAACAATGATTAATGTATTACTAGTAGACGATCACGAAATGGTACGACTAGGCGTTTCTTCGTATCTGTCGATGCAAGATGACATCGAAGTGATGGATGAAGCTAAAAATGGCCGAGAAGGTGTTGAAAAAGCACTGTCTTTAAAACCAGATATTATCTTGATGGACCTTGTGATGCCTGAGATGGATGGAATTGAAGCGACAAAGGAAATTCTTGAAAAGTGGCCAGAAGCGAAAATTATCATCCTAACGAGCTTTATTGATGATGAGAAAGTTTTTCCAGCCATCAACGCCGGAGCAAAGAGCTATATCTTAAAAACAGCTTCTGCTTCTCAAATCGCAAAAGCTATCCGAGATACGTATAATGGTGATGGCGTGTTTGAGCCACAAGTGACGGATAAACTCGTGAATCGTATTCAAATGAAGCAACAGCATTTCTTACACGAAGATTTAACGCAGCGTGAATTAGAAGTGTTACTCTTAATCGCACAGGGGAAATCCAACCAAGAAATTGCTGATGAGTTGTTTATCACATTGAAGACTGTGAAGACGCATGTATCGAATATTCTTTCAAAATTAGGAGTTGAGGACAGAACGCAAGCAACGATTTATGCGTTCAAGCATCAACTGATTAAAATGTAACGAAAAGCCAATCTTGTTCTTACAAGATTGGCTTTTTTGATGAAAGTAATTTCTATAAAAGTGTGATAGTTCAGTGATTTGTACCTGATTCTGAAAGTAGTTACTAAAAATGAACGTAATGTTGAAAATGTTTTCTAAGGTGAGTATACTAAAAATGTAAGGGTTTTACTAAAAATAGAAGGAGGCTGTTTATGAGATTACAAGGTCAATTAATTGTATCATGCCAAGCATTGCCGCATGAACCATTACATAGTGATTATATTATGGCTCGTATGGCAGTTGCTGCACAGGAAGGAGGAGCGAAAGGAATTCGTGCCAATTCAGTGATTGACATCAAAGCGATTAAAGAGGCTGTCGATTTACCAGTTATTGGAATTATTAAACGTGATTATGATGATGCCGACGTCTTTATTACCGCTACGATGAAAGAAATTGACGAATTGATGACAGTGAAACCAGAGATTATTGCTCTGGATGCCACTACATCGACTCGACCAAATGGACAAACGCTTGATGATTTCTATCATGAAATTAGAGCAAAATATCCAGATCAATTATTGATGGCAGACTGTTCTACAGTAGAGGAAATGATTCATGCTGATGAACTCGGTTTTGATTTTATCGGAAGTACTTTAGTAGGATATACAAAACAAAGTAAAGGCGACAAAATTGAAGAAAATGACTTTGAAATCTTGAGAACAGTTTTAGAACGAATTAAACATCCACTTATTGCAGAAGGCAATATCGATACACCTGAAAAGGTGAAACGTGTGCTTGAGTTAGGTGCGTATAGTGTCGTTGTAGGTTCAGCGATTACTCGTCCACAACTCATCACGAAAAAATTTGTTGATGCGATTCAACAAGTAGAAAAAGATTAAACATCACTGATTTAAAGTTTAAGGGGGAAAACCATATGTTTAAAGTCTTACAAAAAATAGGGAAGGCCTTTATGTTGCCGATTGCCATTTTACCGGCAGCAGGTTTGTTATTAGGAATCGGGGGAGCTTTATCTAACCCGGTAACTGTCGCAACATATCCTGTATTAAATAACGAAGTATTACAAGCAATCTTTAAAGTTATGAGCCAAGCTGGGGAAGTTATCTTTGCAAATCTATCACTTCTTCTCTGTATTGGTCTCTGTATCGGTTTAGCGAAACGTGACAAAGGAACTGCAGCACTTGCTGGGGTTACTGGTTACTTAGTAATGACTGCTACAATCAAAGCTCTTGTAGGATTATACATGGGTAAAGATGCTTCTATTGATACTGGGGTTATCGGAGCTATCGTAGTAGGGGCAATCGCTGTTTGGTTACATAACCGCTACAACAATATTCAATTACCACAAGTACTTGGATTCTTCGGTGGTAGCCGTTTTGTTCCAATCGTAACATCATTTGCTTCTATCTTTGTTGGGGCTATCTTCTTCTTAGTATGGCCACCATTCCAACAATTATTAGTTTCAACTGGTGGATATATCTCACAAGCAGGTCCTATTGGTACATTCTTATATGGATTCTTAATGCGTCTATGTGGTGCAGTCGGATTACACCATATGATTTATCCAATGTTCTGGTATACAGAATTAGGTGGAGTGGAAGTCGTAGCTGGTCAAACAATTGCTGGGGCTCAAAAAATCTTCTTTGCTCAATTAGCAGATCCAAATCACGTAGGTTTATTTACTGAAGGAACTCGTTTCTTCGCTGGTCGTTTCTCAACAATGATGTTCGGTCTTCCAGCAGCCTGCTTAGCAATGTATCACTGTGTACCAAAAGATCGTCGTAAAAAATACGCTGGTTTATTCTTAGGGGTTGCATTAACTTCATTCATCACTGGTATTACAGAACCAATCGAATTCATGTTCTTATTCGTAAGTCCAGTTTTATATGTTGTTCACGCATTCCTTGATGGGGTAAGTTTCTTCATCGCAGATATTCTTAATATCTCTATTGGTAATACATTCTCTGGTGGGGTTATCGACTTCACATTATTCGGGGTATTACAAGGTAACGATAAGACAAACTGGTTATTACAAATTCCATTTGGTTTAATCTGGAGTGGTCTATACTATGTAGTATTCAGATGGTTCATCACTCAATTTAACGTAGCAACTCCAGGTCGTTTAGAAGATTCTTTAGAATCAGATGACAAACCAGTTGTTGAAACACGCGACAGCTTGAAACAAGATAGCGTTCGTATTATCGAAGCTCTAGGTGGAGCAGAAAATATCGAAGACGTAGATGCTTGTATCACTCGTTTACGTGTATCTGTTAAAGACGTTGAAAAAGTAAATAAAGCAACGTTGAAAGATATCGGAGCCGTAGATGTTTTAGATGTTAAAGGTGGTATTCAAGCCATTTACGGTGCGAAAGCTATTCTTTACAAGAATAATATTAACGAAATTTTAGGTGTAGACGACTAGTCAGTAAAAACACCTTTTGAGATGGACTGGTCCCTAAAATCAGTCCATCTTTTATTTTTTGAAAAAAGGCAAAATCTTTTCCTAAACCTGTGCTATAATGAAGCTAGCAATGCAAAGGGGAAAAGGTTATGTTGTCATTTGAGAAAAAAGTAGCACCGATGATTGAATCGATTTATGATACTCTGACGCCGATTGAAAAAACGATTGCCAAATATTTCTTGGGTGTGATTCCAGAAAAAGAATCGTTATCCGCACAAGAAGTCTCAAAGCGTTTATTCGTTTCGATTCCATCCTTAACACGATTTGCTCAAAAGTGTGGCTATAAAGGATATAGGCAGTTTATTTATGACTATCAAAAAGGGAAGCAAGAAGAGACAAACTTGCATAATGACTTAACGAAGATTGTGTTAGACGATTATGCAGACCTCTTAACCAAATCCTTCTCGCTCATCAATGAAGCACAGCTGATTCATGTGTGTGACATGCTCAGCAAGGCTAAGCGCGTGTATATCTACGGTCAAGGAAGCTCGGGGTTAGCAGCGCTGGAGATGAAGTTTCGTTTTATGCGACTCGGGATGATTTGCGAGGCGATTACGGATTTACATACGATGCTGATGAACCGCGTATTAGTCGATGAAGATTGCCTTGTAATTGGAATTACGGTGTCGGCTAACGAGAGTGTTGTGAATGCCGTGAATATTGCCAAGCAGCAAGGAGCCAAAACGGTTCTGATTACTTCTAAGAAGAGCGAAGAGTTGCAACAGGATTGTGACGAATTAGTGCTGATTGCGATGAAGAACGCCTTAGAACAAGGAACGGCCATTACACCGCAATTTCCAGTACTTGTCATTGTCGATATTTTATATAGTTACTACAAGGAAATCGATAAGGAACGCAAACGCTCGATTTTCTCAAATACATTACATGCCATTCAACCAGAATAAGGAGACGATAAAATGTTTGGATTTTTTAAAAAGAATCAAGTAGAAAAAGAAGTGCCAGTATTTGCATTAGCAGGTGGCGAAATTGTTCCCATTACACAAGTGAATGATCCAGTGTTCGCTGGGAAGATGATGGGGGACGGATTTGCGGTCATTCCAGCAAGTGGTGTGATTACTTCTCCAGTAAAAGGGGAAGTCGTAAATGTCTTTCCAACACTTCACGCAGTAGGTATTCAAACTGCTGGTGGGTTAGAAGTGCTTGTGCATATGGGAATCGATACGGTTGAATTAAAAGGCGGACCTTTTGAAACGACAGTCACAGTTGGCCAAAAGGTGGATGAAAATACAGTATTATCGACTGTGGACCTAGAAGCGTTAAAAGAAGCTGGTAAAGATACAGCGATGATGGTTCTCTTTACAAATATGGATAAAGTGGAATCTATTGTGGTAGCAACAGAAGGCTTAGTAGAAGGTAAAGCAGAAGTAGGAAAAGTAACGTTAAAAGCTTAATGCAATAAAATAACCTCCGTCCATGATTGGACGGAGGTTTTCGTTTGGTTTAGAAAATACGACTGCGGTATAAGCTAACTACTTTTCCTAAAATCGTACAGTTCGGTAAGATGATAGGATCCATTGTGTCGTTTTCTGGCTCTAGGCGCACATGGTCGCTTTCAAGATAGAATCTCTTACAAGTTGCAGTGTCTTCTTCAGTCATCGCAATGACGATTTCACCGTTTGAGGCTGTTGATTGCTTACGGACAATGACAGAATCACCGTCAAAAATACCCGCATTAATCATACTGTCCCCTTTAATACGAAGCATGAATAAATCATCTGCATCATTTTGTAAATCTGGTGGGATAGGGAAGAAGTCACTTGCTTCTTCTACAGCGAGAATTGGTTCACCGGCTGTTACCACACCAAGCATTGGAATCGCCGTTGATTTAGCGCCGATTGCTTTGAGTCCAGCCATTGTTAATTCAATGGCACGTGGTTTACTTGGGTCACGTTGAATTAAGCCGTTTTTCTCAAGTCTTGATAAGTGACCATGAACGGTTGAAGTCGAAGAAAGCTGAACGGCGTTACAAATTTCACGCACTGTTGGCGGATAACCGTGCTCTTGAACTTCTTTATAAATAAACTGTAATACATCTAATTGTCTAGAATCTTTTAAATTTGTCATCGGAACATCTCCTTCTTTGAGACTAGTGTAACACACTTTGTAAACAGAAATCAAACAAATGTTCGTATGTAATTCAGATTTTTAGGAAAAAATGTCGTCTCGTGCTACACTAGGAGACGAAGCCAAGGAAAGGAATGACAAAAATGTTATCAGAAGAAAAATTAAACCGTATTAATGAATTAGCGAAAAAGAAAAAAGAAGGAAAATTAACTCCAACGGAAGAAAAAGAACAACAACTCTTACGTCAAGAGTATTTGGAAGCTTTTCGTGGAGGCATGCGTAACCACATCGAAGGATTAAAAATCGTCGATGAAGAAGGAAATGACGTGACTCCAGATAAACTAAAAGCGATTCAAAAAGAAAAAGGATTGCATAACCGCGACGCAGAATAGATGAGAGAAGGCTGAAAATTTCAGCCTTTTTATTTTTGCAAAATATGCTAAAACCATGAAAGAAATATGTGTTTTGCAAGGGTTTACTATGTTTTATTTATCATAAAAATAACGGTTGCAAAAGCAGTCTTGGGTTAGTAAAATAGAAGAGTAAGTTCCGAAAGGAATCAATATATTTAAGGAGTGATTGTATGTTTGATAAAACCGATCAACTAGCAGTGAATACAATTCGTACACTAAGTATGGATGCGATTCAAGCTGCGAATTCAGGACACCCTGGACTACCAATGGGTGCTGCACCAATGGCTTATGTTCTTTGGTCTAAATATTTGAAAGTAAACCCAAAACGTTCTACTTGGGTCGATCGCGATCGCTTTGTATTATCAGCAGGTCATGGATCTGCAATGTTATATGCTTTATTACATTTATCAGGCTATGACTTATCAATTGAAGATGTGAAAAACTTCCGTCAACTTGGAAGTAAAACACCTGGACACCCAGAAGTACATGACACGGATGGGGTAGATGCAACAACGGGTCCCCTTGGCCAAGGGTTCGCTAATGCTGTTGGGATGGCCATGGCTGAAGCGCACCTAGCTGCAAAATTCAACCGTGAAGGCTACCCAGTAGTTGACCACCACACTTATGTATTATGTGGTGACGGCGACTTAATGGAAGGTATTTCTTATGAGGCAGCATCTTTAGCTGGAACATTGAAATTAAACAAATTAATCGTGTTATACGATTCAAATGACATCTGCTTAGATGGTCCATTAAATAAAGTGTTCACTGAAGACGTGAAGAAACGCTTCAAAGGTTTAGGCTGGAATTATATCCGTGTTGAAGATGGAAATGATTTAGACGAAATCGCTGAAGCTATCGAAGAAGCACAATGCCAAAAAGAAAAACCAACGATTATCGAAGTGAAAACCATCATTGGTTACGGTGCTCCAAACCAAGGAACAAATAAAGTTCACGGAGCTCCTTTAGGACCTGACGGCATTGCTTCTACAAAAGCAAACTACGGATGGGAATATGGCCCATTTGAAGTGCCAGAAGAAGTGCAACACCGTTTCGACAAATTATTAGTGCAAACAGGTGAAAATGACTACAACGAATGGAAAACTTTATTCGACGACTATAAACAAGCTTATCCAGAACTTGCAAAGGAATTCGAAGATAGCTTTGCAGAAAACATCGAAGTCGACTTAGAAAAAGTATTACCTTCATACGAATTTGGTAGCCCAGCAATGGCTTCTCGTGTAACAAGTCAAGCTGCGATTCAAGAATTAGGAAAACACATTCCATTCTTCTGGGGTGGATCTGCGGACCTTTCTTCATCAAACAACACAATGAACAAAGCAGACAGCGACTTCTCACACGAAAATTACGGTGGAAGAAACATCTGGTTTGGGGTTCGTGAATTTGCAATGGGAGCTGCGATGAACGGTATGCTTCTTCATGGTGGTAACCGTGTATACGGAGGTACATTCTTCGTATTCGCAGATTACTTAAAAGCAGCAATGCGTGTTGCGGCAATTTCTCACCTGCCAGCTATTTATGTGTATACACATGACTCTATTGCAGTAGGGGAAGATGGACCAACGCATGAACCAATCGAACAATTGGCTGCGTTCCGTGCAACTCCAAACTTAAACGTGATTCGTCCTGCTGACGGTAACGAAGTGTCTGCTGCTTGGAAAGTGGCTGTAGAAACGAAAGACCGTCCATCAGTACTCGTATTCTCTCGTCAAAACTTACCAGTTCTAGAACACTCACAAGAATTAGCTTATGAAGGGGTAAAACGTGGGGCATATGTGGTTAGCCCTCAAAAATGCGATACTCCTGAAGGTATCTTGATTGCGACAGGTTCTGAAGTAGCTCTTGCCATTGAAGCGCAAAAAGTTCTTGCAGAAGAAGGAATTGATGTATCTGTTGTTTCAATGCCATCCATGAACTTATTTGAAGAACAACCAAAAGAATACCGCGAAGCAGTATTACCAAGCGATGTTCGTAAACGTGTTGCCGTTGAAATGGGCGCAAGTTTCGGATGGGGACAATACGTTGGTTTAGACGGTGCAACTGTGACAATCGACCGCTTCGGTTTATCAGGTAACGGAAATAAAGTCATGGAAACATTAGGTTTCACTGTAGAAAACGTAGTGAATACATTTAAATCTTTATAAAAATAAGTTAAAATAAGAGATTGAAGCTCTGGTATATCAGACTTTCAATCTTTTTTTGTTTTTAGGAGAATGTATGAACGAATTGAAACAAGCATTTAAGATTAGTTTACCCATCTGTTTCGGGTATATCTTTTTAGGGATTGCATTTGCACTCTTGATGTCACAAGAAGGATTTCCTGCTTAGGCTTCTATTTTTTCAAGTGTATTTGTATATGCTGGATCCATGCAATTTGCCCTTGTCTCTTTTATGAGCGCAGGGATGAGCTTTTGGATGATTGCAGTAATGACTTTATTTATTAATGCCAGAATGTTGTTTTACGGCGTTAGCTTTATTGATGAATTTAAAAAGTTAGGGTGGAAGGCATTTTATTTAATCTTCGCCTTATCGGATGAAACCTTCTCGCTATTAGTTGGGATGAAACAATCGAAGAGAGAAGGCAGTGAACAAGTGATGGTCTATGTCGGGCTGTTGAATCATTGTTATTGGATACTTGGAACGATTATTGGAGTTGTCATCGGTGAATTTCTTCCGTTTTCAACAAAGGACATCGATTTTTCAATGACGGCACTCTTTGTGGTGATTCTTGTGAACCAATTAAAGAAGGCAGACCGCTATTTTCCATTTATCATTGGGGGAGTGAGTGCGATTTTCTGGTTAATTCTTGTTGGAAAACAATATTTCCTTGTGTGCGCCTTAGCGACAACGATGATTGGATTAATTGCAATCTTCGAACGTGAGAAACTACAAATGAAGGAGGAAGAAAATGAGTAGTACGTATATTTTTCTTGCTCTTGTTACGAGTGGAGTCGTGACTTTCGCGATTCGATTATTCCCATTTCTTGTATTACGCAATGAAACGAATTTATCGAACCGCATGCAGTTTATTTCTGCGGTCCTTCCACAAGCTATCATTACAATTCTAGTTGTTTATTGTCTAAAGGATATTTCGTTTGTAAAAGCACCATTTGGAATTCCAGAAATCATTGCAGTTGCAATCGTAGTGTTGTTGCAATGGTGGAAGGAGAATACACTGCTCAGCATCTTTGTTCCAACGGTCATTTATATGGTCTTATTACAAGTGATGTGAAATTAACATATATGTTAA
>JUUF01000013.1 GCA_001058355.1 Carnobacterium maltaromaticum | reverse complement strand
GAAATTTATTTCCTAGAGTCCCTTTGAGGCTCAGTAGGGAGTGAGACATTAGGCTCACCCCGGTACAGCTATTGTCGCTACTATGAAAACTTCCGTCAGAACGAAGTAATAGCTTTTATTTATTTTCCGGCCCAATCATAGAGAGGCCGACACGACCTTTCTTAAGATCAAGCTCTGTTACCCAAACCGTTACGATATCCCCAACCGCAACGACATCACTTGGATGTTTCACGAAGCCTTTTTTCATTTTCGAAATATGCACAAGTCCATCTTGTTTCACACCGATATCCACGAATGCCCCGAAGTCGACTACGTTACGAACAGTTCCTTCGAGTTCCATTCCCACTTGTAGGTCTTCCATCTTCAAGACATCGCTACGTAAGATTGGTCCTGCGACTTCTTCACGAGGGTCACGTCCTGGTTTCAATAATCCATCCAGCACTAATTCCAACGTTTCTTGTCCGATGCCAAATTCTTCTTTCAACTCTTTCGTATTCAGTCCTTTAAGAGCTTCTTCCAACTCTGGTGAACCTAGCGCTAATTTTTCGGCATTGGCTTTTTTCAAAATGGCTTTAGCGACATCATAAGACTCTGGGTGAATGTCAGTGCCGTCAAATGGATTCGTTCCATCAATGATTCGTAAGAACCCAACGGCTTGCTCGTAAGCTTTTGGCCCTAAGCGAGGTACTTTCTTCAATTGCGTACGGTTTGTGAACTTACCGTTTTCGTCACGGAAAGCGACCACGTTGGCTGCTGTTGTTTTCGTTAATCCGGCAATGTGCTCTAAGAGAGCGGCACTCGCCGTATTCACGTTGACTCCAACCTTGTTTACGGCTGTTTCAACAACAAAGTCTAACTGCTCATCTAATTGTTTTTCTGGCACATCGTGTTGATATTGTCCAACCCCAACTGCTTTTGGATCGATTTTAACCAATTCTGCTAGTGGGTCTTGCAAGCGACGAGCGATGCTAACTGCCGAACGCTCTTCGACTTGGTAATCTGGAAATTCCTGACGTGCAATATCGCTGGCAGAATACACAGAAGCCCCTGCTTCGCTGACGATAGTATAAACAACCTTACGAGGGATTTGTCGTAATTGTTCCGCCACGAATTGTTCAGACTCACGGCTAGCCGTTCCGTTTCCAATCGCCACAAGTGTCACTCCGTATTGTTCCACGATGCGACGGAATTGTCCGCCTGCTTGAGCGCGTTTGGCTTCTGAAGCTCCTACGTGAGGGTAAATCACAGACTTACCAAGCACTTTCCCTGTTTCATCAATTACCGCTAATTTACAACCTGTACGGTACGCAGGGTCGAGGCCTAAGATGACTTGGCCTTTCATTGGCGCTTGTAACAATAAGTTCTTCAAATTTTCCCCAAAAATCGCAATCGCTTGTGTTTGCGCCTTTTCACTTAATTCATTACGGATTTCGCGTTCAATCGCTGGCCCGATGAATCGTTTGTAGCTTTCTTCAATCGCGCCTTCGACAATCGGTGCGGATGGTGACGACGGATTTTTGATTTTCTCTTCTTTAATCTTTGTAAGAGGGTTCGTCACGTCGACTTCAATCGTCACACGCACTACATCTTCTTTTTCTGCACGGTTTAAGGCAAGCACGCGGTGAGGAACGATGGATTTCACTGGCTCCTCGTAGTCATAGTACATTTCGTAGACTTTCTTCTCGTCGAGCTCTTCTTTCTTCACAACAGACTTCACGATACCATTCTTTTGCGTAAATTGACGCAATTGTTTACGGTATTTTGCTTCATCGGAAATCCATTCAGCGATAATTTCTACAGCGCCGTTAATGGCATCTTCGACCGTTAGAATCGCTTTTTCTTCATTGATAAACGTGGACGATTTTTCTTCCACAGAATCCTTCGTCGTCATGAGTAACCATAATGCAAACGGCTCTAGTCCTGCTTCTTTCGCAATCGTTGCCTTCGTGCGGCGTTTTTGTTTATACGGACGATAAATATCTTCTAATGCCGTTAAAGTTGTCGCCTTGCTTAATGCAGCCGTAATCTCTGGTGTGAGTTTACCTTGTTCGTCAATAAGACGGCTAATTTCTTCTTTCCGTTTTTCGAAGTTTTCCAAATAACGTTGGCGCTCTTCGATTTCACGGATTTGCACCTCATCTAACGAACCGGTTTGGTCTTTACGATAACGCGCAATAAACGGTACTGTATTGCCATCTTGCAAGAGGCCTAATACCGTATCGATTTGTTTTGGTTTATATTGAGTGAGTTCTGCCTTCACAAGCGCTACGGAACGCTCGTATGCAGTAATTTCAGTTGTTTGTTCTGTCATAGTCAACTCCCTTTCTGTCTCCTCTATCCTATCATGAAATAAAAGGAAAAGCACCTAAGCAAAAATACTTAGGTGCCCTATTACGGCTAAAGTTCAAAAAATTTGTTCAATATCAGCTGATGTTCACTCTTATAGAAGAGCTAAGATAATGAAGTTAAGGATGAATAATCCTGTAGCGACCCATAAAATTGGGTGAATGTCTTTTGCTTTACCAGTAATCACTTTCACTAAGCAGTAGAAGATGAATCCTGCTGCGATACCGTAAGAGATACTGTAGCAAAGTGCCATGAAGATGCCGGCAAAGAACGCTGGAATCGCTTCGTCCAATTCGTCCCATTTCACATCTGCGAATGAAGAAAGCATCATCACCCCAACGATAATTAACGCCGGTGCTGTCGCTTCTGCAGGAACGATTCCCACGAATGGTGCTAATAATGTGGATAATAGGAAGAGTCCTGCTGTAACGACTGCTGTTAAACCAGTACGTCCACCCGCACCAATTCCGGCTGCACTTTCAACATAAGTTGTAGTGTTCGAAGTACCGAAAATTGCCCCGATAGAAGTCCCAATCGCATCTGCGAATAAGGCTTTGTCCATTTTAGAAGAGAAACCAGATCCGTTTTCAAGTTGACGTTCATCTTCTTCAGAGAAGATCCCTGTTTTACGACCTGTACCGATGAAGGTTCCAAGAGTGTCAAATGTATCCGATAAGCTGAATGCAAAAATCGTCATTAATACTAAAGGTAAGCGTGCTGGGTCAGAGAAGAGTTTTACGATTCCTTCAGAACCAAAGGCGGCCAAGAATGTTGTGCCTAAGTCGTTGAACGCTGCGCCAAGAGAGTTACTTTCAAAACTTACTTTTGATAAATCGACAACCCCCATTGGAATCGCTAAAAGTGTTGTTAAAACAATCCCAAGCAAGATAGCCCCACGAACTTTTTTCAATAATAAGACTACAGTAATGACTAACCCAATCACTGCAAGAAGGGCGCCTGGAGACGTGAAGTTTACAAGAGATGGAACGATGCCACCATTTGAATTCACGCTGAACACGCCGCCTTTGTACGCTTCCGTTGCGACATTATACGCAGCACCATTGACTTGAGTGATCGTTTTTGAATCAGAAAGGAATTCTAATAAATTGGCATTTTTTAAACCGATATAAGCGATGAAAATCCCAATCCCGCCCCCGATGGCATGTTGCATACTGACCGGAATGGCTTTAATAATCATCTTACGAACTTTTGTTACAGTAATAAAAATATTGAATAAACCACAAATGAATACCATTGCTAATGCTTCTTGCCAAGTAAATCCAAGGCCGAAGACAACTGTAAAAGTAAAGAACGCATTCAACCCCATCCCTGGTGCTAATGCGTAGGGAACGTTTGCGAAAAGACCCATCACTAATGTGCTGACAACTGTTGCAATAATCGTTGATAAGAAGACTGCTTGGAATGGCATCCCTGTTTTACTAAGAATGTTCGGATTGACAAAAATGATGTATGACATCGCGAAGAATGTCGTTAACCCAGCCAAAAACTCCGTTGAAACGTTCGTGCCGTTCTCTTTCAGTTTAAAAAACTTATCCATTGGAATGATAACTCCTTTTTATTGGTTTATTTGACGACTTAAGTATACTAAAACTATTTTTATTTTACAATATAAAACACGTACATTTTAGTTCGTTAAATTTATTTTCGTTCGTTTTATTCAACTTTATTTTATTTCAAGATTGCCATACGAGTAATTCTGTTTCTAAACACGAATATTAGAAACAAAAAGAAGTGGCGTTCGCCACTCCTTTTTCTTTTAGTTATTCTTCTATTATTTTGATTCCTTTACGATCTTTTTCCACCGGTGTCATAAAGTCATGATAATCCCCAGGTTCATCCTCTTCTAGCCCTGCTTCTGAGAGCCCTACATAATAAGAACCTTTGACTTCTCCTGCATTTGAACCAAAGAACCCTTCTCTCAAATTTTTTTGAATTCTTACATTCATATACTCCATGGACTCTTTAGCAAGTTCTTGCACCTCAAATCTTACAATCAACTGCGTTTTGTCTTTTCTATACTTGTCTTTGTCGTATTTCCCAAAGGAGTAGCTGACTGGCGAAGGCTTTGGGCTTTCGTATTCTGCGAAATCTACTGCATTGAATTGTTCTCGTAACTCTTTAATTTTTTCATCTATCTTTTTCAACTTTTCTCGGACTTCCTTAGAATTTCCCTCCCACGATACTTTATTACCTTCCATTCTTAGCGCCTCTAATTGGACTTCCAATTTTTCTCGAAGTTGTTGTTTATGACGATAGAAATTTCGTTCAAATTGTTTTTGGGCTAGTTCTAATATTTGTTTTTCATTCTTCCCTCCTAAATCCCCGAGGTCCAAATCCAATCCTGTATAGGCAAGCACGTTTCCTTTTCCATCAAAATGATAGACCGCCGTCACCGTGTTATGTGGATCTAACTCTGTTTTCTCTCCGTGATGCACATCCATCCAAATTCGTTCTGACTGCAACGCATATGGTAGAGGGATTTTTTCCTTTTCTCCGCATGCTGCAAGCATAACAGCTACTACCGACAGCAACGCTAGTTTTATCCATGTCTTCATCATTCTTCCTCCAACGTTCGAACTTTCACTTTCATTATACTACACGCAATCAGAATCTGCTCCTATTCCAAACAAAAACGCCAGAGCATCCTTGTACTCTGACGTCTAAAGGGATTATTTATCTGAATTCCACACTGGGAAGTATTGGCCTGGTGCGATTTCATTCATTTTCTTCGCTACATCGTCTGATTGATATAATTCAACGATTTTTTTGTATGTTGGGTTGTCAGCATCTGCTGCTTTAACAACGATGATGTTGTAACGATCTTTAGGAATTGTATCTAAGTGGTTTGCATCTGAGAAGATGTTGTCTTCGATTTTCAAACCAGCATCTTGTGCCATAGAACCATTAATTGAAGCTGCATCAACGTCTTGTAATAAACGTGGTGCTTGTGCTGATTCTGCTTCGATGATTTCTAAGTTACGAGGGTTGCTTGTGATGTCCGCTAATGAAGCTTTTGTTCCAACGCCATCTTTTAATGTGATTAAGCCTTCTGTTTGTAAGGCTACTAATGCACGACCTTGGATCGCTACTTCTTTAGGAACTAATACTTTTGCTTTCTCTGGTAAATCTTTTAATGATTTATATTT
>JUUF01000126.1 GCA_001058355.1 Carnobacterium maltaromaticum | reverse complement strand
ACACAGCGAATAATTTCATTGCTTTTTTCATGAAATACATCCTTTCAAGTTGTAATATACATATATTATAAATCTAATAATTCTAATATGCAAGCCTTTTTACAAAAATGGTTGCTAATGAAGGTTGACAATTGCTAACAGTTTGATTTTAACAGCAATGTGCTATACTAATCTTACAGTGAAATGGAGGAAAAAGTATGAATCAAACCGTAAACTTCTTGAAAGAACTTGTGGCAATTCCGTCACCAACTGGCTATACCAGAGATGTGCAGGATTATTTAATCGATGTCTTAACGGATATGGGGTATGAGCCAACACGTACAGCAAAAGGATTAGTGGTTGTAACAGTACCTGGAGCAATGGACGAAAAACAGCGCGTCGTAACAGCGCATATCGATACACTTGGAGCGATTGTTCGCGCAGTAAAACCAGATGGACGCTTAAAACTTGACCGTATTGGTGGATTTGCTTGGAATATGATTGAAGGAGAAAACTGTACGGTTCACGTTGCTAGCAATGGAACGACTGTTTCAGGAACAATTTTATTACATCAAACAAGCGTACACGTATACCGTGAAGCCGGAACGGTAGAGCGTAGTCAAGACAATATGGAAGTTCGTTTGGATGCGAAAGTGACAAACGAAGCCGAAACGCGTACATTAGGAATCGAAGTAGGGGACTTTGTATCTTTTGATCCACGTTTTATCATCACACCAACAGGATTCATTAAGAGCCGTTTCCTAGACGATAAAGTGAGTGCTGCAATTTTATTAACCTTATTAAAGAAATACAAATCAGAAGGCATCACGTTGCCAGTGACAACTCATTTCATGTTTAGTTGTATTGAAGAAACTGGAACAGGAGCTAACAGTAGCATTCCAGAAAAAGCGGTCGAATTCTTAGCTGTGGATATGGGTGCGATGGGTGATGACCAACAAACAGACGAATATACAGTCTCTGTTTGCGTGAAAGATGGTTCAGGCCCATATAATTTTGATTTCCGTCAACATCTTGTATCTCTATGTAAGGAAAAGAACATTCCATTTAAATTAGATATTTATCCTTATTATGGTAGTGACGCTTCAGCAGCAATGCGTGCTGGAGCAGAAGTGAAACACGCTTTGCTCGGTGCAGGAATTGAATCAAGCCACTCTTATGAAAGAACGCATCTTGATTCGGTTGAAGCAACACAACAGTTAGTCGATGCCTACCTTTTAAGTTCATTAGTAGAAGCTTAATATTGAGCCTTTCCAACAGTGTTTGGGAAGGCTTTTTTTGTTTTTGAAAGTTTTTTGAATTATTTTGTTGACACGGTCTCTTCAGGGGAGTATACTCTAAAACGTAAACTTTACGATTTGGAAAGCGAGAGAAACATGAACAAGAAAGAAAAGGTTATTTTAGGAGGGGCAGTTGCGCTTGGGTTGTTATTTGCATCGGGTGCCGTTTTATCCCAGCAACAAGCCCAAACAACGGACACAACAACTGAGGAGACAACCATTGATGCCGAGCGTATGGCGAAATACGAACAGGCAGCACAAGAAATTAAAGACAATAAACCAAAGACAATTGTCGGAGAAGTGTTTGAGAATGGTTATTTGAAAAAACATGGAGACCATTATCACTTTGTATATGGTGCGCCACCAGCAGATGCTATTTATGAACAGAAAAAACCAGGTGCGACAACGAGTACAGTAGAAGACAATTACGTCTTCAATCCAAATGATATCGTCAGTGAAAATGAATTAGGATTTGTTGTTCGACACGGCGACCACTTCCATTTTATTTACCGTTCGCAATTGGCAAACGCACAAACAGTGACAAGAGAAGATGAAAATGGCAAGAAGAGAACGTGTAAGTTATTACGCATTCCACACGGAGACCATTTCCACGATGTATTAGACTGTGGGGACGGCAGTGCTTCATTTGCCTTTGACGATGAACCAATTTCAAGACCATCGACTGGTGGAAGCAACACAGGAGTGGCAAGTACAATCGGTGCCGTTACACCAACAAGACCAAGTACAGCAAGCGCTCAGCCTGTAACACCTCCAGCAACAGATATTGCAACGCCGCAAGCGGAAGAGTGGACATTGCAATCGCCAGAGATTCAAAAATATTTAGACTACATCGTGTATGCTTATGGCGTGGAACGAGATACGATTAAGTTCGAGTCTGTGACAAACGATCAAGGAGAATATGTTGGTAAAGTATTTGCCTTCCAAAATATGGAACAAGGGCAAGATAAAAACCATATTCATCCTTGGGTGATTCCATTGAAACGATTCGAAGTGCCAAATTCTGACCCATCGATTCCTGCAGAAGTGCGACTATCCCAAGAGATTGATTTAATCGCAAGACGTATGGGCATTTCTCGTACAGCGATTCGCATTGTAAATGGACGTTTCGATATTCCTCACGGCGACCATAGTCACTCAATGAATATCGTCAATAAAGACGGCGTCGAAGCCTATGAGAAAAATAAACTTCCAGTTATCGTTCCTCCATTTGTGGCAGGAGATGTGAATTTGGAGACTGTTTTTGCCAAAATTGACGAAGTGAAAGTTCATGCCAGCGAAAAATACAAAGACGATCCTGTAACATTGAACCGTATTTTAGTAGCCTTGAACGAATACAAAGAACAAGTACAACTAAAAGGAAACTCAACAGAAGGATTCGTCAAAGGATTGGAACGCTTCGAGGCACAAACCATTAACCACGAGGCAGTTGCTGCTGAAGAAGTAACGCCTGAAGAACAAAAGATGAACGCGACCCACGAAGAAACGGTACGCATGGTTGGTGAGTTGAACTTACAAGACTACGGCGTGACAGCGGATGAGTTGAAAGACTTAGCTTCAAAAGCGCGTGAATCTAATAAAGAGGAACAAGTGAACGCGATCCGTGCATTGGTTCAAGCATTACGTGATGCCAACGACCGTATTAGTATCGAAGGAATGCGTTACTTATACTTCTTAACACAACACGTTTTAGACCAAGAATTACCAGCTGCGCTTCGTGAAGAAGTGGCAAGCCTCATTAAACGTTATATGGGTTCACGATTGAACTTTGCGACAACACCTGTTGAATCACTCATTATCGAGTCTTATCGTGCAAAATTAGCGATTAAGGAATCTCATGCGAAATTCGATGGGAAAGTCGATGCGACAATCGGAAAGAATCTGAAAGAAATTTTAACACCAGCTTCTGAGGAAGAACAAAGCATTTTCCAAGAGGCAAAAGACTTCGCTGAAATGGCGCTAGATGAATCGGATAAAGATAACAGTACTCCGAAGAGCTCTATCCTAGATGTGAAACCTTCAGAGGAAAAACCATCCGAAGAAACAACAACGACACAAAGCGAAACGACAGAAACAACAGAAACTACAGAAAGTACGACAGCTTCTGTAGAGACAACAGAAGAAACAACGGCGACAACAGAAGCCGCTACTACGGTAGAAACTACAACTGTTGAACAATAGAAGTTTTAAACACGTAACTCTTTAATAAAGAAGAGTTGCGTGTTTTTATTTCCTATGAATAGAAGGTTTAGCGGTATTTATGGTATACTAATACAGCATTCTAGTTGAAGGAGGGATTTAAATGGCAGTCATGCATTTTGGCGAAAACAACACATGGATTAACATTAATTCAGATTTAATCAGTGAATATTCATCCATTTACGATACATACGAAATCGATGACGAAATGATTGAATACGCGCTTGACAAAAACGAACGCGCGCATATGGAGTATAATCGCCGAACGAAGACATTGGTGGTCATTTATAATGTCCTTAACTTATCACGCGAAGAGAATCATTACGATACGATTCCGTTGACGTTTATCGTACGACAAAATCAAATTGTCACGATTTCCAATGGGCTCAATGAATATATTATTGATCAAATTCGTGAAGAACTGGAAGAGAATATGCATTGGAGCGTATTTAATTTCTTATTACATAGTTTATTTGCGATTTCGGAAAACTACTTTCCTGTTATTGAAAAACTAAATAAAGAACAGCAAAAAATTAGTAAATTACTCCGAAAGAAAACTACAAAGGATAATTTGTTCCGTTTATCTGACTTGGAGATTGAAGGGATGTATTTAGTTTCTGCGACGAAGCAAAATGCGGTAGTATTAGAGCAACTGAAGACGCAACAAGCCTTCAAGGAACTCGACGATTCTGAAAGAGAGCAGTTGGAAGATAACATCATCGAAGCGAATCAATTAGTAGCGATGACAGAGTTACATCTTCAAATTTTGCATCAAATCGCAAACACGTATAACAATGTATTGAATAATAACTTGAACGATACGATGAAATTCTTAACGGTCATCTCGATTTTAATGACGGTTCCGGATATTGTGACGGGATTCTTTGGGATGAATGTGCAGATTCCGTTTACGGAGTTTAGACACGGATGGGCGATCATTCTTTTGATTATCGCACTCGGTTGGATAGGCGTGTCGCAGATTATCAAGCTCATTATGAAAGATTAACCAAAAACACCTTCCTACTTGATAGGAAGGTGTTTGTTTGTGTGCTCGTAAAAGTGTTTCTTATGTTACTTCTGATGTGCTCTTTAATATATATAAATGATTACTTCGAATCCTTG
>JUUF01000125.1 GCA_001058355.1 Carnobacterium maltaromaticum | reverse complement strand
TCTGCATCTTTCAATACAAAACTGAACTCTTTATCTTTCAATGGACGACCTTCTAATTTCTTAGTGAAGTCGAATTTAGTTGTTACTGGAGGTACCACAAAATTGTTGAACTCTTGGTCGTCAGCTTTTGAAGTTTCGCCGCCTTCTGCAGAGTAAGTTACTTTAGTTTTTAATACGCCAGCAGCGTCTTGAGTAACTTCAACAGTCATAGTGATTTCCATTGCATCGTAATCAACGTTCGCATCAGAACCTGCTTTTTCTGTAATCTTGTACTTGTAAGTACCAGGTTTATTGAATGTTAATTCGCTGAATGAAACTTTACCGTCAGCATTTTGAACTGTTTCTTCGTGTCCATCTGGAGAAGATTTTTGTTCTTTAATTGTGAAGCTGAATTCGCCGTCTACTAAGTTACGACCTTCTAAACTTTTCTTGAATTCAGGTTTCACTTTAACTGGTTCAATCTTTTCATAGTAGTAAACACGTGGTTTGTATGGTGCTAATGAGTTAAGTAAGTCAACATTAATACCGATACCACCTACACCGTCTTCTAATTGTTGATTTGAAGAATTATGTCCGATTCCATCCCCTAAGAAAGGTACGAATACTGTTTTATACGGTGTATATCCTGCTGCTGTTTGGAATCCAAAATTAACTTCTTTACCATTAGGATAATTTTTGAGAGGAATTGTAGTAAGAGGACTCTTAACATAAGCTAATTCCTCTGTATTATTACTTCCTGGTTTAATTGGTTTTGTTTCGGCAATTAGCATATATCCATCAGTACTCAAAGTACCATCAGAACGTTTACTTTGTTGTTTAGGATCTAAAAGATATACACGAACTACAACTGAACCGTCTTCGCCAACTACCTCTTTAATACGTTTAATACCAAAACGGTCAGCGTCCATGAATTTAGTTCCAACTACATACGGACGAGAAACAACCCCTGTTGTTGCATCTGGGTCAATCGTTTGATATAAACGATAACCTTCAAATTGACGTTCGCCTGAAGCGTTGAAGTTTTGTCCTTCCATAGCTTTTAGTGTGTAAGAAGCTAATTCCACTTCGTTTCCATTTGGTTTATATGATTGTGTAGCAGTTTCTGTACGGCCTGCTTGATAAGTTGGGTTTGATTTGTCTACAACACGATAGTATGTTGCATTATCAACTACTGTAGGAATCTTACCATTTGTATCAGTAATTGTACGTCCTTCATAAGCTGGTTCTACAGCGTTAAAAATATCCGTACTAGTACGTGAATTCATCACGTCAGAGAATAATTTCTTCTTCTCACGGTCTTCAGGAGTATCCCCTGATTTATTTTCATAAGATTTAATTACAGGATCGATATCATAGTGATATTGGATAAACGGAGCAGTTGAGTTCACTGCACCCTTACCTTCTGTAAACACACCTACAAGTGTCATTTGTGAATTTGAAGCTTGAGCTGTTTTTTGGAATGAAACATCACCACTTGTTTTGTTAAGTTTCTTTGTTTCAAGAACTGTGTTCGTATTCTTATCTACTAATTCAAGAGTTACTTCTTCAGAAGTATCAAATGGTTTAGACGCACGAACATAGTATTTCACACCGTAGCGTTCATTAAATCTAGTTAAATCTACTACGTGGAAAGTGTAACCTGAAGTCGCTTTTTTGTAGCTAGCATCTGAAATGTCACGTGATTTTACAGTTGCCCCGTTAGGGTTTGACATGTCAGGAGTTACTGTTTCGCCATCTTTAAGTGTTGTTTCAACATCAACTGGAGAGTTGTCGCTTCCTTGTGAAGCTGCACGACGAGAACGTGTTCTTGGAGTTTCCCCTGCTGCTGGTGCTGCTGTAGTTGTTTCTTCTGCTGCCGATGGAGTTGCAGTTGTTTCTTCTGTAGCC
>JUUF01000124.1 GCA_001058355.1 Carnobacterium maltaromaticum | reverse complement strand
CGAGTTTTTGTGTTTTATATAGTTTACTCCGCTAAAAATGCTAATAACTCTTTGGAGAATTCTTCAGCATATTGGAAAATAGATCCGTGGCCTGCATTTGGATAAATAATCAATTTGCTTCCTGCAATTTTCTCGTGCATTTCATAAGAATTTGCAGTTGGAACTTGTAAGTCATTATCCCCATTCACAATTAATGTAGGTTGCGTAATAAATTCAAGAGCATCTTGCGCATCTTTCCCCCAACGTTTAATCGCTTTTAATTGTGTAAGGAACCCTGGCACATTCATTTCCTTATCAGAATCTTCTTTTTTACGCATTCCCATACGGCTAAGAACCTTCGCAGCTTCTACACCGCCTTGTTCGTCATGGTTATAGAAAATATAACGTTTTGGATCCACACGATGTAACGCGCCTTTGAACATAAATCTAAATGTTTTCCCAGTCACTTTATCCATTTCTACGCCACCACGAGGCCCTGTTCCTGCAAGAATGAGTCGATTTACAAGATTTCCCTCTAAACGAACAATCTCTTGTGCAATCATTCCGCCCATAGATAATCCTAATAGATTAATTTTGTCGTACCCTAATGCTTTGATAATTTCAACCGTTTGAGCTGCCATCCCCGGAATCGTATCCGCTACTTTCCCTTGACTCGCTCCCACTCCTGGTAAATCCATGACAATCACATGGTGCTCTTGTGCAATAAGATCTAATAATTTTGGGTCCCAATTATCTAACACGGCAGCTAAGTGAACAAGCATCACTAATGGCATTTCTGACTTTCCTTTACTCAATTCACGGTACGCAATTTGATTGCCCCCTACCGTAATATACTGATTTGCTGTTGTAATATAAGACATTTTATTTTCCTCTTTTAAAATTTTAATACTGTTTTACCGCGTGAACGACCATTTGCTACTTTATCTAGTGCTGCATTTACTTCGTCGAATGTAAATACGGTATCAATCGATGGTTTAATTTCTAGTTTTGTAAAGATATCTGCGACTTCTTGCAATTACGCTCCATTACTACGAACGAAAATGAAATGATAATGAACACCGTATTTTTGAGCCATCTTATCAAATTTTCGACCTGCCAATCCGAATAAGAATTGTTTCCATTTTGGTAGATTCATTTCTTTAGCAAAGTCACCATTTGGCATCGCTCTTAAAGATACTAAATGCCCACCTTTTTTCATAATCGACATTTGTTTTTCGGTTTCTACGCCGCCAAGAGTATCTAAGACGTAATCGACATCACTAACGGTTTGTGTATAATCTTCTGTTTTGTAATCGATGAATCGATCTGCTCCAATGGATAGAACGCGTTCTTTATTCGATACATCCCCATTTGTAATAACAGTGAGCCCTTTTGCTTTTGCGATTGGAATTGCCATTCCTCCGACTCCACCAGTGCACCAGAGATAAAGATTGTTTTGCCAGCTTCTGCCCCCATTAATTCTAATGCTTGCATAATCGTTAAAGCCGTTAACGGTACAGCGGCAGCCTCTTCGTCTGATAAATATTCTGGAACAATGGCCAACGCGTCGCTATCAACCGCTACATATTCAGCAAACGCTCCAATGGCATCCAATGGAAGTCTACCGAATACGCGGTCACCATTTTTGAATGCTGTTACTTCGCTTCCTACTTCTTCGACGATTCCGACAACTTCATTTCCAGCTGTTTGAGGTAATGAATACGGAACAATTAATTTAACCTCTCCTCGAGAAATCATATTATCTAACGGATTTACCCCTGCTGTTTTGACTTTTACTAATACTTGATTTTTAGAAATCGTTGGTTTCTCAATATCTGTAATGTTTAAAATAAGATTATTTTTGTTATAGATTGTGTGTTGTGCTGCTTTCATGTTGATTTTCCTTTCTTTGTTGTATCACCTATTGATACATGTTGGTTAAAATTTTACTGACTTGTTGCCAAGTCAGTTTACTTTTTGCTAGCGACATCATAAAGATTATCGATCACATCTTGTAATGTTTTTGATTGTAACTCTTGTTCTAAATGAGCCTCCACGCTTGAAAAAATTGGAGAAATTGCTGCTCCAATATGATTTCCAACTGGACAATTTAGATTCGTATTTTGATGAATTGGGAATAATGTTATTCCCTCTACCTCTTGAGTGGCAAAATAGATTTCTAATAGATTCATTTCTTTTGGCGATTTCGTAAGCTCATACCCTGATTTCCCTTGTTGCGAGCGAATAATCTCTGCTTTTTTCAATAGAGCGATAACTTTACGAATATAACTTGGGTTCGTTCCAACACTCTCGGCTAGCGCTTGTGAACTGAGAATATCGCGACTTTCACTAATCATAGCCAAAATATGTAAAGCTACTGAGAATTTAGTATCCAATTATTTGAACCTCCATTTCGTCTTGTATCTGATACAAGAACAAGTTTAACACGTTTATTTTAAAAAAACAAACTTTTTATTTCACTTCTTAAAAAATAAAGCCCTAAAACAAAATTACTTGCTTTAAGGCCCTATTTAATAAGATTTCTAATATATTGAATTTGGTCTTCATTACATTGTTGACCCACTTTATTTTTCAGATTCAAATGGAATACATGCCCTTGAGGTTTCTTTTTCTCCCCATATTCTTTAAACACGACTTCCACACCCTTCTTCTCCAACACTTCCTTCAAGCGATAAGAATGCTTCCGTAAGAAGTCTCCATTGCTCGTTGTTAGATGAACTGGAGGGAAATCTGAAGTCATATACTGTGCAGGGCTCATTTGCTTCACAGCTTCAACAGTCGGTTTCTCACCCAGTAGATCTGTTAGAAATGGTGTCAACGCGCGCCCTTGCTTCTTCCATTCTGCCTCCATATCGAATACTCCACAGTTTAAGAGCAGACCTTTTGGAATAAAGCTTTTTGCTACTTGAATCCCAGGGAAATTTTTTGCATAAGCTTCATTTAACTGAATTGCCGTATATGCCGTCGCTAAATGCGCCCCTGCAGAATCTCCCACAAAGAAAAGATTCGAAAGATCTAATCCATACTCATCTGCGTTTTGAAATACCCATTCTACCATTTTCCCAACATCTTCTAAAGGAGCTGGAAAGGTATGCCTTGGAGCTAAACGATAACTCGCATTAATCACTGCAAATCCACGGCTGGCTAAATACATACAATAGGGAGCATAAACCTTTTTATCTCCATAAACCCAAGCGCCTCCGTGAATATTGACAATAACAGGAAGGGGCCCCGTCGCTTTTCTTGGACGATAGACATCAAGAAGATGCCACTTGTCATCTTCTGCGTAGCTAATGTTCTCAATACTATCTACATTCTGGGGTTTCTTCCAACCCAAATCTCGCTTTAAATCCCCGATAGTAAATAACGTACGGACAATATGACTCGTAATTGACATCACTAGCCCTCCTTTCCTTTTAACGCTACTCTTCTCTTTCTAAAAAAGGCGTTACTAGTTCCATCCACTCCAAGGGAAGATAAGTGGATAAATATCCGTGATTATATCCCTTTGCTTCATACAGCGTGCAATTAGGATGCATTTGTTGAAATAGCTTTGCCGACTCCTTCACGCACTTCATTTCTTTTTCTCCATAAATATAGAGGGCCTCTGCTGAACTGTCGGAAATCGCTGGCTTCAATTGATAACTGGCCATATAGGTGTTATAAATCGTTACTAATGTTTTCATCGGTAACCGTGGCATATCCTCCAAATAGTAGTTTTCTAATTCTTCCGGATAAGCCATCTTAGGATACATCTTTCTCATGAGTTTTAATTGCATTTTACATGCAGCCTTACCGAACATCAACTTCCCGAAACACTTGATAAAGCCGATACTCATTTTCGCTAGTTTTGGTTGTGGAATGCAGAGGCTTCCATCAATAATGGCTTTGTCAGCTATATGAGCATCTAACGAAAGTAACTCCATGACAATTTGTCCGCCAAGAGAGACACCACCTAGAGCAAATACATGACCTTCGCATTGATTTTTTATATACTCCAAAATCTCCTGTGCAGATTGCTCCGTGGATACATACTCCTTTTGGAACTCTTCTCCGTGTCCATCTAAAACTGGTAAAATCACATGATATTTAACTGATAGAAGACGCGCTTGTCTCAAGTAATTCCACCACGAATTTCCTCCACCATGAATCAAAACAATGTGAGGATTATGATTATCTCCAAATTCATGAAATCTCATCAAAAAGCTCCCTTTCTACCATCAAATCTCTTTTATTCTACACAAAAAAGGCCGGACTGGATAGTCCGACCTTTAAACATGTCATTAAAAATTATTTTAATGTTACTGAAGCGCCAACTTCTTCTAATTGAGCTTTTAATGCTTCAGCTTCTTCTTTAGCTACGCCTTCTTTTAATACGCCAGGAGCGCCATCAACTAATGCTTTAGCTTCTTTTAATCCTAATCCAGTTGCTTCACGAACAACTTTGATTACTTTAATTTTTTGGTCTCCAGCAGAAGTTAATTCTACAGTGAAGTCAGATTTTTCTTCTGCAGCTTCGCCAGCGCCACCAGCTACTACAGCTACAGGAGCTGCTGCTGTTACTCCAAATTCTTCTTCGATAGCTTTTACTAAGTCGTTTAATTCTAATACAGTTGCTTCTTTAATGTCAGCAATGATTTGTTCAATGTTTAATGCCATTTTTAATTTCCTCCATTTTTTGGTTATTTAATAAAATTTTGTTTGTGTTTTTTAGTTAGCTAGCTAGCTTTATTAAGCTGCTGCGCCATCTTTTTGATCTGCAACGGCTTTGATTGCCAATGCAGTGTTGCGAACTGGTGCTTGTAATACTGATAATAGCATTGAAAGTAACCCTTCGCGGCTTGGTAATTTTGCAAGAGCTTCGATTTCTTCTTTTGAAGAAACTTTACCCTCAACAACACCTGCTTTAATTTCTAAAGCTTCAACTTTTTTAGCAAAGTCAGCTAAGATTTTAGCAGGAGCTACTACATCATCGTTACTGAAAGCTACAGCTGATGGTCCTTTGAAAATGTCATCCATTCCTTCTAAACCAGCTTCTTTAGCTGCACGAGTTAAAATGCTGTTTTTAACAACTGCAAATTGTACTCCTGCTTTACGTAATTCTGCACGTAGATTTGTTGCTTCTTCTACAGTAATTCCTAAATAGTCAACAACAACAACTGATGATGCGTTTTTGAACTGTTCAGCAACTTCTGTAACTAGTTGCGCTTTTTTAGCAATGATTGCTTCACTCATCTTCGTTTTTCACCTCCTGAAATTTAGGTAGGGCATAAAAAAACTCTATACCCACAAAGACATAGAGAAATAAGATCAACTTGTTCTCCCTCGGTAGGATATTAAGGCTAGTGCCCCCTACTGTCTTCGGTCGCATTCAACTTTTATTAGTTTACATGATTGACTTTCTTCTGTCAAGAAAGAACTCAATTCTATCTCAAAAGTTTACATTTTATCTTTTTTGCTATTTTTATGATAAAATATTGATAAGAAAGGAGCATGTATTATGATTCATATTAGACCCGTATCCGATTTACGTAATAAGTTTCCTGAAATTGAAGAGATTGTCTTAAACAAAAATGTTCCGGTATTTCTAACTAAAAACGGTCACGGCTCAATGGTCGTCCTCAGTGTAGAACAGTATACTACCCTGATGGAATCGGTTGAGAGAGAACTCGACGTTGCTGACAGAATTGCCGAAACTGACGAGACCCGTTACACGCATTCTGAAGTGTTCGATCAAATCAGAGGAAAAATCAATGGAAAATAGTGAGTATCAACTATATTCCGATAACATTAATTCCCTTCTCCAATTAATCTTCCAACTTCCTGCGTATACCCACCACCTGAATACTCAATTTTACCCGTACGACTATCCTTCTGTAACGTATAATAAACTACTAACTTTTCATCAGAGTTCAAAAAAATACGAAACATAATTCCTCCCATTGGATTATGTCTAATCGACTCTTCGTCAATTTGATATGAATAAATACTATTGCCTTCCTTAAGAGCACCTTCGTGAATATCATTTAAATCCTCTTCGATGATGGCTTTCACCTCTTCACTCTTAACAATTCGTACCATTTCATTATATTCCGCTTGTTGCTTTAATTGATATCCTCCTATTATTAATCCTATTACAGCCAAAACACTAACGATTCCAATACACGTTCTTTTTAACAGTTTACCCATATTTCAAATTCCCTTTTCATCTTAAATTTAATAATACAACTCTCGATGTATTTTCTTAGATTGTAATATATCTTCCTCAACTAATCTATTTATTTTAGAAAACAAAAAAGCCAAGCACGAGGCTTGGCTTTTTATCATTTCATTTTAAATTATAGAGAAGCTACGTCTACTTTAACCCCAGGGCCGAAAGTAGTTGTCACAGCAACGTTACGTACGTATTGACCTTTAACTGTAGCAGGTTTGATACGTAATAATGTTTCGTGAATTGTTTTGAAGTTTTCTACTAATTTATCATCTGAGAATGAAACTTTACCGATTGGAACGTGGATGTTACCAGCTTTGTCAACACGGTAAGTAACTTTACCAGCTTTGATTTCTTCAACAGCTTTAGTTACGTCCATTGTAACAGTACCTGTTTTAGGGTTTGGCATTAAGCCTTTAGGTCCTAATACACGACCTAAACGACCAACTTCACCCATCATGTCAGGTGTTGCAACGATAACGTCAAACTCGAACCATCCGCCTTGGATTTTTTGAGCTAATTCGCTGTCACCAACGTAGTCTGCACCAGCTGCTTCAGCTTCTTTAGCTTTTTCACCTTTTGCGAATACTAATACGCGTTGAGTTTTACCAGTTCCGTTTGGAAGCACAACTGCTCCACGTAATTGTTGGTCAGCTTTCTTTGGATCTAAACCTAAACGGTATGCAACTTCTACAGATGCATCAAATTTAGCGAAATCTGTTTCTTTTGCTAATGCGATTGCTTCTTCAACTGAGTAAGCTTTAGAAGAATCGATTTTTTTAGCGGCTTCTAAATATTTTTTGCTTTTCTTTGCCATTGTATAATTTCCTCCTATTGTGTGGTTTTAACGGTTTTACCTCCCACAAAGTCCATGAGTGAAACACTCGTGCTAGGGACTTTTGGAAGCTGCATTTGTTTTTAGCCTTCTACTACAAATCCCATTGAACGGGCTGTACCTTCGACCATGCGCATAGCAGCTTCTACGTCTGCTGCATTTAAGTCAGGTGCTTTTAATTCAGCAATTTCTCTAACTTGATCACGAGTTACAGTAGCAACTTTTTTCTTGTTTGGTTCGCCTGAACCTTTTTCTACTTTAGCAGCTTTCTTTAATAATACTGCTGCTGGTGGTGTTTTACAGATGAAGTCGAATGAACGGTCTTCATAAACTGAAATCACAACCGGAATGATTAAACCTGCTTGGTCAGCTGTACGAGCATTGAATTCTTTACAGAATCCCATGATGTTCACTTGTGCTTGACCTAAAGCTGGACCTACTGGTGGAGCTGGAGTTGCTTTACCTGCAGGAATTTGTAATTTAACTAGTTTTACAACTTTTTTAGCCACGAGACATTACCTCCTTGATTGTTTCGTGCGTGGTTTAATGGAGATGAAGATTTCTCCTCCCACGGTGTTCCGACATGTGCATTTTCATGCACTTTGGTATTATATCAAAACTTAATTTGCAATGCAATCTTTATAGTATATTCTTTTTTAGAAAAACTTCGTTTTTTCTTACAAGCCCTTTCGAACTGTTGCGGTTGCTTCATAGCTACTGTAATGGGGCACCGGAT
>JUUF01000123.1 GCA_001058355.1 Carnobacterium maltaromaticum | reverse complement strand
CCTGCGAACCGTCATCGCCTCTAAACGCTTTTCCCCACATCCTGTTATTTCATCTGATTAGAAAACACGTCCAATTGTGCGGCGATATTTTGAAACTCTGCATAGTCGTCCATAAAGAGGCCGTTTTGCATTTCGCCGCTGACCATTTCGCGAGGGAAGTAGAGGCGTTCGTCACCACGTACTTTTCCGGAAATGGCATCTACAATCGAACTTACTTGAGACAACTCAACCATATTGCCGTTGCGTTCGACAAGCTCGATTTGCGTTCTTGGTTTAATCGAATCTGGGCGATAGAAATCATATGGTAAGTCGAAACTGTTGTTAATTGCAGTGTAGTACTCTGGGTCGAACCCAACTTCTTCTACGATTTGTTTCATGCGTTCGATTTGAGCGCCATCGTTTGTACGGTTAAATGGCACTGATTTAAACGGACGTCGATTAATGAAACGATCGGATAAGTCGCTTAAGATGGCATCTTCTTCTAGTAACCAGTGAGAGAAGTATGTGTTCAATACGCCATCATCGAGACGTAAGTAATCTTCCAATGTCCATGTTCCTTCGAAGAAAGGCTTCAAGAACGTTGCAGAGTGTCTTAATGGATTCGATTCTGAGTTGTAGCAAGCAGAAGCGCGTTTTAATAAGTGATTTAACACGACTTCCATCCCACGAGAAACTGGGTGGAAATACACTTGCATGTACATTTGATAACGACTCACGATGTAATCTTCCACCGCATGCATTCCAGAATACGTAAATGCAATGCCGCCTTTATAAGGACGAATCACACGAAGAATACGAGTGAGGTCGAACGCTCCGTAGTTTACCCCTGTGAAATAAGCGTCACGAAGCAAGTAGTCCATACGGTCTGCATCGATTTGGCTCGAAATCAATTGCACCACTTGAGGGTTTGGATGTGTTTTTTGAATCACGCTGGCCACTTCTTGCGGGAAAGTAGAAGAGACTTTCCGTAAAATTTGGTTCACTTCGGTTTCTTCAGACAAGATGATGTCGATTGTGATTTGTTCATGGTTTGTATCAAAGATTTTCTCGAAAGTATGTGAGTATGGTCCGTGCCCGATGTCATGCAAGAGAGCAGCACAGAGCACAACAAGGCGATAGCTGTCGTCCCATAGTCCGTCTCCTTCTTCTTTGGTCGCGTAGTTACGCGCAAAGTTGTCGCAAATACGACGGGCGATTTCATAGACCCCTAGAGAGTGAGAGAATCGTGAATGTTCCGCTGTGTGGAAAGTGTACATCGAAGCTCCGGTTTGTTTGATTCTGCGGAGTCGTTGCATTTCACGACTATTAATTAATTCAAGAATAATTGGATGTTGCACGTGGATATAATCGTGTACTGGGTCACGAAATACTTTTTCACGTTTAAATGCTTCAGTCATGCGTTTGACGCCTTCTTTCGATTAGATTGTGAATAATACTCATAAGCACTTTCAGTTTATGCTATTTTCGGTAGAAAATCAAGAGGGGTAACCGTTTAGAATGCTTTTATACCGCGTTTTTTGACGGATTATTGTCGTTTCACAAAACGCTCGAGTGCTTTTTGGAAATCTGGAGTGTGAATAAAGTCTGTTTCGTTCTCTTCCAGCGTGCATCCAAGTTTCGTTAAAGCCTGCAATACGCGGACTTGAACGTCTTCAATCGTGAGGTCGATTCCAAGCGCATCGCTAATATTCCACATGCTATCGGCGTTGACTTCTGGGAAATACCATTTCGTTTCTTCCCCTTGGATTGCGTGGCCATAGAAATCACGAACGACAAGCCCACGACGATTTTGGTCACCGTAGACGCTGAGGTAAATCGAAACACAGACAACATCTTTCAATCGGCGTTGTGCAATCCCAGCAATTTTACGGTTTTGAATGCTTAAGTCGTAATCTCCTGGGCAGTAGGAGTCCGCCACTTCAAAAGCTTCGATTCCACCAAGGGCTTCCGCTTCTGGAAAAGTCTCTTGAATGAGTTGTTGCATCCATTCGTAGGCTTCGTTAATCGTTGGCATTTGTTTATTTTTAAAAAGCAGGCTGATGTTTAAGATGCCTTCGTTACTCACTACAGCTAGGCCACCTGCTTGGCGTACAACAGGCGTAAAACCATGAGCGCGCAGTCTTTCTAACCCTTCTTCGAGATAAGGCACCTTTGTATCGGTCATCCCAAGAATCACGATATCTTCAAGCGTCCAGAAGTGAACGAACGGGCCGTCTTCTTCCTTTGTCAGATGACGAATCAACGTCTCATCGAGTGCAAATGGCGTTAGCATCTCTTCTAGTTTTTCAGTTTTTGGAATTTGCGAGGCAACCAATTGAATGGTTTGCTGCTGAATAGGTGATTGAGTCATACGATTCTCCTTTAGAGTTCTTCGTGTTTCATTATAACAAAAGTTCGCGTGACGGTCGTGTTAGAGGCCGTTTTTAAGCCATTTCTTATGAATTTATTAAGTAAACATCAAGAATCGTAAAAATTACTAGCAAAAAACTTATATTTTTAATACGATAAGGTAGAAAAAGAATGAAAAGAGGGAATGCTCATGAAAATTTTAGTAGTAGATGATGATCGCGAAATCGTTGAATTATTGACGATTTACTTAAAGAACGAAAATTATGAAATTGTAAAAGCCTATGACGGGAAACAAGCCCTTGAAAAATTAAAAATGTATCCAGATATCGATATGATTATCTTGGACATTATGATGCCACGCTTAGACGGAATTTCTGTGGTGCATGAAGTGCGCAAAGAAAATGCACAATTGCCAATTCTATTATTAAGCGCGAAATCAACAGATATCGATAAAATCCAAGGGTTAACAAATGGTGCCGACGACTACGTTACAAAACCATTCAACCCACTTGAAGTCATTGCGCGTGTGAAATCATTATTACGCCGTTCAACGATTACTCAAGAAGGGCCAGCTAACGAAGAAATTACGATTGGACCTTTAACGATTAAGAAAGAATCTCACCAAGTGACAACAACAGATGGCACTGAAATTCAATTAACGGTATTAGAATTCGGAATTCTATACTTACTTGCGAGCCATCCAAACCGTGTATTTAGTGCAGATGAAATCTTCGAAACAGTATGGCAACAAGAAAGTATCGTTTCAACAAAAACTGTAATGGTACACGTAAGCCACCTTCGCGATAAAATTGCCGAAGCGACTGGCGGAGAAAAAGTCATTGAAACAGTATGGGGAGTAGGCTACAAGATTGAAGACAAATAATAAAAAAGTTCTTCACCTTCGAAAAGTCAAAAACGAACCGACACTCTTAACACTTACGCCAAAGGAAATCAGTGAACTCGTACTAGAAGGAATTGTGACGCTCTGTATCGTGTTCCTCTTATACTTAGGAATTCTCGTGATGGTCAGCCAACTGATTAACGAGCCAGGGTTTATTTCTGTTGAGTTCTCCGCTCGTGAAGTATGGCATATCGAGCGCGAGCAAATTGCGTTCTACAAAAATATCTTTACGATTACATCGGTCGTTTTTGCAGTGGCATTTACTTATTGGCGCTTGATGCGAAGATACCAACAAATGCAGTTAAACCACATTTTGGAGGAGTTGCATTTAATCGCGGACGGACAGTATGACCGACGCATTCCGTTCCGTTTATCCGGAGACATGGGGCAAGTCGTAAACTCGATTAACCGCTTGGTCGATTCGACCGTGAATGCGCTAGAGGATGAACGTGCGATTGAGAAATCGAAGGATGAATTGATTACAAATGTATCGCACGATATTCGTACACCGCTGACATCGATTCTTGGGTATCTTGGACTGATTGTAAATCAACCCAATGTCGAGAGCGCCGATGCGAAGCGTTATGCGGAGATCGCCTATTCGAAGGCGGAACAAATGAAATTACTCGTAGACGACTTATTCGAATATACGACAACTCGTCCAAACGGAGCACCGCTTAGACTCAATGATATTCCAATCGTGAATTTCTTAGAGCAAGTAGCAGCGGACTTCGAACTCGAGGCGCAAAAACGAAAAATGGCGATTGAAGTCTTGCCGAATAACCGTGATGTCGTTCTGGAACTCGATGCCGAGAAAATGGTGCGTGTGATTAATAATCTCTTATCGAATGCGATTAAATACGGACACGAAGATTCTGTCATCACAATGGAAGTTTTAAGAAATGATGGAGTCGTGACGATTGCCGTTCGAAACGCCGGAGATCCAATTTCGAAAGAAGTGTTGGAACAACTCTTTGCTCGTTTCTATCGTGCCGAAGCATCCCGTTCGAAAGAAACCGGTGGAACAGGACTTGGTCTGGCGATTGCCGAAAACATTGTACAGTCGCATGGCGGTATGATGTATGCCGAATCTGAAAACGGACAAACAAGCTTCTATGTATGCTTGCCGGAAGAAAATCAAGGTTCATTGAAACAATTTAAAGAAAAACTCAAATAACCAGAAGAAGGCAGAAATGCTTTCTGCTGGTTATTTTTATTCGCAAAAAGACACTAGAGTTGTTACTATGGAAGGGACGTAATGGAGGGAAAAATATGAAATTAGCAACGTGGAATGTGAACGGAATTCGTTCGGTATTAAATAAAGGTGCTCTACAAGAGTATGTATTAGAAAGTAATCCAGATATTTTATGCCTACAAGAAACAAAGGCGCAACAAGAACAAGTGGAACTCGGGATGGAGTTTAGCGAGTATGATGTGTATTTCAACTCGGCTGTGAAAAAAGGCTATTCTGGAACGGCCATCTTCACCAAAGTAAAACCATTATCGGTGAGTTATGGCATCGGCATTGAAGAACATGATCAAGAGGGACGTGTGATTACAGCCGAATTCGAGAAATTCTACTTAGTGACGGTCTATACACCAAATGCGAAGCGCGACTTATCACGTCTAGCATACCGCCAAGTATGGGAAGATGATTTCCTCGCATACATCAAGAAGCTAGAAGAGACAAAACCAGTGATTTTCTGTGGCGACTTAAACGTGGCGCATAAGGAAATCGACTTGGCCAACCCAAAAACGAATGTGAATAATGCTGGATTCACTAAAGAAGAACGTGCGAAATTCGACAAAGTTGTCGCAAACGGCTTAGTGGATGCGTTCCGCTACTTACATCCTGACACAGTAGGGGCGTATAGCTGGTGGAGCTACATGGGTGGTGCTCGTGCACGAAATATCGGATGGAGAATTGACTATTTTGTCCTGTCCGAAGCGCTCGCGCCGCTTCTCAAAGAAGTCGACATTCGTAGCGATGTCACAGGAAGCGACCACTGTCCAGTAGAAATCGAAGTGAAACTGTAAGAACATTTGTTCGTGTGCAGAAAGTTTGATACAATAGAGGTATCGATTAAAAAAGAGGTATAGAAATGGCAAAAGACCATATTGTCGTGCATGGTGCACGATCTCATAATTTAAAAAATATTGATGTCAGCATTCCTCGTGACAAGTTTGTCGTGATTACAGGACTATCAGGGTCAGGGAAGAGTTCGCTTGCGTTTGATACATTATACGCAGAAGGGCAGCGTCGTTATGTAGAGAGTCTATCTGCATACGCACGTCAATTTTTAGGGCAAATGGACAAACCAGACGTGGATAGTATCGATGGTTTGAGTCCAGCGATTGCCATTGACCAAAAAACAACGTCACGCAATCCGCGTTCAACGGTCGGAACGGTGACGGAGATTAATGACTATTTGCGTTTACTATATGCGCGTGTGGGAAAACCTATCTGTCCAAATGACGGTACGCCGATTGAAAGCCAGTCCTTGGAACAAATGGTAAACCGCGTCATGGCGATGCCAGAGAAGACAAAGATTCAAGTGTTAGCGCCGGTTGTCGTTCAGAAGAAAGGCGAGCATAAGAAAGTCTTCGAGAAGATTCAAAAAGACGGTTATGTGCGTGTGCGCGTGGATGACGAGATGCATGAAGTTACTGAAGAATTCAATCTCGAGAAGAACAAGAAACATAATATTGAAATCGTCGTGGACCGTATCGTCGTGAGCGATAAGAGTCGTTCACGTCTATTCGATTCGATTGAAGCGGCCCTTCGTTTAGCGGAAGGTTATGCGATTGTCGATGTGATTGGTGGGGAAGAACATCTCTTCAGTGAACACCATTCATGTCCTATTTGCGGCTTCACGGTGGGCGAATTAGAGCCTCGTCTCTTCTCGTTCAATGCGCCGTTTGGAGCGTGTCCGGAGTGTGACGGTTTAGGGTCAAAACTCGAAGTCGACTTAGATTTAATCGTTCCGGATAAAAACTTAACATTGGAAGAGGGAGCGCTTGTTCCTTGGAATCCAATTAGTTCGAACTATTATCCAACGATGCTGGAGCAATTTTGCAAACAGTTCAAGATTCCGATGAATATTCCATTCGAGAAATTGACGCAGTCGCAAAAGAACATGGTGTTATACGGTTCAGGAGATGCGACCTTCAAGTTCCATTATGAAAATGAATTTGGTGGCGTGCGTGACTTGGAAATTCCTTTTGAAGGAGTGGCTGTGAATGTCGATCGTCGTTACCATGAAACCAATAGTGATTTTACGCGTGAACAAATGCGCCAATATATGACCGAATCCGAATGTAAGAGATGTCACGGTTTCCGTTTAAATGAACAGGCACTCTCTGTCAAAGTCGGAGGCAAAAATATCAGTGAAGTATTGGCACTGTCTGTAGATGATGAGATTGATTTCTTCAAAGACTTAAACTTATCGGAAACAGACGAGCAAATCGCTGCGCCAATCTTAAAAGAAGTAAGCTCTCGTTTGAAATTCTTACGCAATGTTGGCTTGCAATACTTAACATTGAGCCGTGCCGCTGGAACTTTATCAGGGGGAGAAGCGCAACGAATTCGTTTAGCGACTCAAATCGGGTCAAACCTTTCTGGCGTCCTCTATATTTTAGATGAGCCATCGATTGGACTTCACCAACGCGACAATGACCGCTTAATCGAGTCATTGAAGAGCATGCGTGATTTAGGAAATACGCTGATTGTCGTAGAACATGACGAAGATACGATGCGTGCTGCGGACTACTTAATTGATATCGGTCCTGGTGCGGGTGAATTCGGTGGTGAGATTATCGCTGCAGGAACTCCAAAAGAAGTGGAGAAGAATACGAAATCACTGACAGGACAATATTTAGCAGGGAAGAAATACATCCCAGTCCCAAGCGAACGCCGTACTGAAGATAAGGGCTGGATCCATTTAGAAGGCGCTGCGGAAAACAACTTACGCGCTATCGACGTGGATGTGCCGCTCGGACGTTTCGTAGCCGTGACAGGGGTATCGGGTTCTGGTAAGAGCTCGCTTGTCAACAGCGTATTGAAGAAAGCCTTAGCGCGTGAGATTACGCATACGAAGGAAAAACCAGGGAAGTTCAAGAGCATTTCTGGATTTGAAAGTCTCGATAAGATTATAGATATTGACCAAAGCCCAATCGGAAGAACACCACGAAGCAACCCAGCAACATATACGGGTGTATTTGACGATATTCGTGATTTATTTGCGACTACAAACGAAGCGAAAATCCGCGGATATAAGAAAGGCCGCTTCAGTTTCAACGTGAAGGGTGGACGATGCGAGTCTTGTAAAGGGGACGGCATTCTGAAAATCGAAATGCACTTCCTGCCAGACGTGTATGTACCGTGTGAAGTCTGCCACGGAACGCGCTATAACTCTGAAACGCTCGAAGTGAAATACAAAGGAAAGAGTATCGCGGATATTCTTGAATTAACGGTCGAAGAAGCGGTAGAATTTTTCCAAGCCGTACCAAAAATTAAACGTAAATTACAAACAATTAAGGATGTTGGACTCGGCTACGTAACCCTTGGCCAATCTGCCACAACGCTCTCTGGAGGGGAAGCGCAACGGATGAAGTTGGCCAGCGAACTCCAACGTGTCTCAACAGGCAATACCTTCTACGTGCTTGATGAACCAACAACTGGATTGCATACAGACGATATCGCACGTCTACTTGAAGTGTTGAATCGTTTAGTCGAAGCGGGTAATACCGTGCTTGTCATCGAGCATAACTTAGATGTGATTAAGACCGCTGACTATATCATTGATATGGGACCTGAAGGCGGTAGCGGTGGTGGACTTGTTATTGCGACAGGGACGCCTGAAGAAGTGTCGAAAGATAAAAATAGTCATACGGGTCGTTATTTAAAACGCGCCTTAGAAGCAGCCGCATCGCATAAAAAGAAGTAGAAAATTGCTAGAAGAGATAGTTTGAAGAAGGTAGTTATGCTATACTCTACATAGATAATTTCTCAGGGGGAAACTTGAATGAACATGAAAGAATTAGTCGGCAAGAAAGCCGCAGAATATGTAGAAAGTGGAATGACGGTTGGTCTAGGAACTGGTTCGACAGCCTACTATTTTGTAGAAGAAATCGGTCGCCGCGTGAAAGAAGAAGGGCTCGAAATCGTGGGAGTAACGACTTCTTTAGCAACGAAAAAACAAGCAGAAGGGCTTGGAATTCCGTTGAAGAGCGTGGATGAAGTGGATTATATCGATGTCACAATCGATGGCGCAGACGAAATCGCTCCAGATTTTTCGGGAATCAAAGGGGGCGGCGGTGCGTTATTATTCGAAAAAATCGTTGCCGAACAATCAAAGAGCGTGATCTGGATTGTAGACGAATCAAAAATGGTCGACTACTTAGGTCGTTTCCCATTACCAGTGGAAGTGGTGCCTTATGGTTCAGAACAATTATTCAAGCGTTTTGAAGCGCTAGGATACAAACCAACTTTCCGCGAACGTGACGGAGAACGCTACTTAACCGATAGCAAAAACTACATTATCGACTTGGATGTCTATCCAATTAAAGATCCAATCGCATTTGGAGAAAAAATCAAAGGCATGACAGGTGTGGTAGAGCAAGGTCTCTTCACAAACATGACAGATATCGTGCTTGTTGGAACTCCTGACGGGGTTGTCGTAAAACAATTCTAAAAAATAACCGCTTAGAGTCAGCACAGTTGCGTGATTCTAAGCGGTTTTTGTTATTCTAATTGGTAATTTGAATGAGAAATAGAACTCCATTGGTTTAAGGAAAGTAGTTGTCTTCGAGCAGCTGTTCTAAGTTCAATTAGTCTATTTTTTTGAGAAATACCATTACGAATTAAAATCGAATTATAACTTTCCATATTTGAAAGAACCAGAAGTTCATTGAGATTCGCATAGTCTCTCATATTTCCTTTCAATGTAGGATTCTTTTCTTTCCATTGTTTAGCAGTTTGATTAAATAAAGCTACATTTAATAAATCACTTTCTGTTGCATATTGTTGTGAAAGTTGTTCAGGTGTTAAATCTTGAGTAATAGTGTCTTTTATTGCTTCAGTATGAAGTTTATAATTTAATTTTGCTATTTCTCGATAAAGATTCCATTCTAAAGATTGTTGGTTATGCTCGTTAGCTTTGAGACGTTTATAATCTTTAACAATATAAAGTTTGAATTCGGGAGAAATCCATGAGGCAAATTCCATGGCGATATCATAATGAGCATACGTACCACCACCGTATTTTCCAGATTTTGAAAAAATTCCAGTTGCATTTGTCAATTGTACCCATTTTTGTGGAGTCATTGTGAAACGATTAAGACCAGACTCTTGTCTAACCGTGTCGAATTGCACACGGTTAAAATCTTTATTATTTAAAATCTCCCATAGTCCTATATATTCAAGTGTGTTTCGGTTCCTTAGCCAGTTTTGAATGATAAATCTTGGTTCATCAGAATTTTTGTATTTTGCAAGATCTGTTAGACAAATATAATCATCTTCTGAATCACTAGAAATAATTCTAATACCGATTCCTTTAGCATTAATATTGTTCTTGATTTCTTTTACCATATTTTCCCTCCTATTTTGAGATACGACAAAAAAGGGGAAGGGTATTTCAATTTGTGTAAGAAAATCAAGGCGGAGTGTGCTATACTAGTAAAGATTTAGTATTGAAAGGATCTGATGAAATGTCATCATTCATGGAAAGAAGAAAAGGATTGCTGTGTACATTTGCCATTGCGGTTGTCTCAGTGATGCTTGATAAACTATTCCCAGTCATCGGGAGTGCGGTATTTGCCATTATTTTAGGGATGGCCTTAAACCAATTTTGGAAAATCCCAAGTGATTTTAGACCAGGGATCAATTATTCAGCGAAAAAATTATTACATTACTCCATTATCGCGCTCGGATTTACAATGTCGTTTGCGCAAGTGAGTCAAACAGGTGCGTCATCGTTCCCAGTAACCATCGTGACGATCTCTGTGGCGTTTCTAACAGCGCTCTTTGTAGGGAATTTCTTCAAATTATCTCGTCCGTTGAAGATTCTTGTTGGATTCGGGACAGCGATTTGCGGGGGCTCTGCGATTGCGGCCGCTTCACCAATTATTAAAGCAGAAGACGATGAAGTGGCGTTGTCGATTTCAACGATTTTCCTATTCAACGTTATCGCGGTATTCTTATTCCCATTCTTAGGACATATGATGGGCATGGACGCATCGCAATTCGGACTTTGGGCAGGGACAGCGATTAACGATACATCAAGCGTGGTCGCAGCCGGCGCAAGTTACAGTGCGGAAGCCTTAGAAATCGCAACAATCGTGAAACTCACTCGTGCATTGATGATTGTTCCAGCATGTCTCGTGTTATCTTTAGTCGAAGCACGTCGTATGAAACAAGAAGGACAAAGCGTTCAATGGAAGAAAATCGTGCCAATGTTTATCATCTGGTTCATGGTCGCTTCCATCATTACAAGCGTGGGCTTATTCCCAAATTTCCTTGTTCCGTATGCAAAATTAGCATCTAAATGGTTGATGGCGATGGCATTAGCCGGTATCGGAATGCAAGTTTCTTTCAAACAATTCAAAGAAGCAGGGGCAAAACCAATCTTAACAGGTCTAGCGACTTGGTTTATGGTGGCTGTCTCTAGCTTAATCATGCAGTACTTCGTTTTATAGAAAGGACATCTCATGAAAAGATTATTAGGACTCGGGTTCTGGATTAGCGCCTTGTACTTTGTCTTATATACAAAAATCCCAGCGCTACAAGCTTTCGTGAATACACCAGTAGGACCGTATGTGCATGTGGCGATGGTCGTTTTACTGATTGTGGGAATTTTCTTCTACGTACTGCGCATTATCCATTACTTATTTTTCCCGTAAAAATAGAAAAGAGCTTAGGCAATCAATCGCCTAAGCTCTTTTTGCTTTTAACGTTGTGCAAGGTGTTTCCAATCAATCCCGCGGGCGTCACACCAGTTTTGGATGCTTGGTGCAACCACGATAGGGGCTTGTTGGAGACTAGAAATACTATCAGCACCGACAAGCGTTAAGATCGTTGTCAGTTGCTCTTTCCATGTTTGAACCGTATGGATGGCATCTGGAAGGGAGTCATCTTTACGTACGAGATGCAACATTTCACCAGACAATCCGACCAGGCTGGCTCCAAGCGCGAAGCATTTGGCCATGTCCATTGGCGTTTTCACACCGCCGGAAGCGATGATTGGGGTGCGGCTTCCTTGGGCTTCCATGAGCGACGTCAAGGTCGTTTGACCCCAGTCTTCAAGGAAATCGAGTTTATCTTCCTTGCGACGGCCATTTTCGATTTTGGCAAAGTTCGTACCGCCAGTACCGCTAATGTCGATGGCGCTAACTCCGATACTCTCTAATTGTGCGATGGCTTCGCGGCTAAATCCGAATCCGACTTCTTTGACGATAACGGGAACGGCACTTGTTTTAACGATTTCTTCGATGTTTTTAAGCCAATTGCTAAAGACGCGGTCACCTTCTGGCATCACGAGTTCTTGTGCACGGTTGACGTGAATTTGAATTGCGTTGGCTTCGATTATGTCGACGGCACGTTTAGCGGCTTCGGCGTTGTAATGCGCACCGATGTTGGCGAAGAGGATGCCATTTGGATTTTCCTGGCGAATCACCTTGAAGCTTTGTGCACTTTCAGGAAATTTCATCGCGATACTCATCGAACCTGTCGCCATTGCCATGCCTGTTTCACGAGCCAAGATGGCTAAGCGTTGGTTTAACGCAGTCGTAAGTGGACTTCCGCCCGTGATAGCGTTGATGAAAAATGGAACGTCGAAGGTGAGCCCAGCAAGCTTTGTCTGCAGCGATACATCAGCCACATCGACGGTTGTGAAGGGATGATGTACGAAGCGCGTTTCCACGAACTCTGGAGTGCTTGTTGCACGGTATTGCTGGTTCGCATGACCGACGTGTTCGTCCTTTCGATTCATTTGTTGTTGAAATAAATCCATCATTAATCTCCTTTACCAGGCTTCAGCGATGGTCAGCGGAAGCACTTGAATTTGAGCCTTGGCCCATTGGTTTTCGATTTGTTGTCTTTGAGTTTCATTCTGTGTAAAGCAAATACCACAGTCACCGCCACCAGCGCCGGATGTTTTCGCGCAGGCACCGACTTGTTCTGCGAGGTCGCAGAGCGTTTGAAGTGCTGGTGTTTCGATTTCTAGCTGCATCACTTTTGCAAATTCATTTAAGAGCGCACGGTTAGCACGGATGCCTTCTTGTAAGGCTGGGATGTCTTGTTTGTTCCAAGCACTTTGTAGGCCTTGAACGATGGCGTGACTCTTTGCAAGAAACTCCTTGTAAAATGAACTGTCTGTTTTAACTTTGCGTTTCTTTTCAGTGGCTTGAATGAGGGAATCCGTGATAGCAACCTGTCCCGTCCATCCTACTAAAAGGGTGAAGTCTCGGATTTCTGGAAGACGCTCAATCGTGAGGTCTTTCCAGTCAGTATCACAAATTTCTTTGATAGTGTGGCTTTGTAATTGTTCGAGTAAACGGCTTCGGTCCGGGCTTGTGTAGTAGACCATTCCTCCAAAAGAAGAGGCGGCGATATCTCCAAAGGATCCACGTTGGGATAAGCGGAGATTCGTTAACACACTCAGCTTATAGACGAGTAGAGATGTGCGCGGAGTCTTGTAAAAATCAAGAACGGCTTGAATCGTTGCGACTACAACGGCACCACTGGAACCAAGTCCATATTTAATACCACGCTTAGCGTCATCGAGTTCACTTGTAATCGAAAGCGAGTAGAGGGCAAATGTTTCTTTGCCGGCTTCGCGTACATACTGTTCCGCGACCAGAATCGCTGCTTCGACTAGTTTATAGGGATGCTCTCCCTCTGCACGGAATAGTTCTCCCTCGCGAGTCCATTCCACAACGACATCTGGATTTTGCGTAGAGGTTAAGGTTCCTACACTAGTAGCTTCGTCGATTGTGACGGTTAAGTAGCGCGATACCGCTACAACAATGGCACCGTGTCCGGGTTCGACAACCGCATATTCTCCGGCGATAAAGAGTTTACCGGGAGCTTTTGAAGTAATCGTCACGCGCTCACTTCCCTTCAAAAGCGGCAAGAGAAGCGTTCCATTCGTCTTCTGTCAATGTACGAATACCTTCTCCTGGAAGCGTAGGGATGAGTTTTTCACTTGGGAATACTTTGCCAAGCTCTTCCATAATCGCAGGAATATCACTCGCCTTGCAAATCACTTTGACGTTTGGTCCAGCATCCATCGTGAAGTAGGCTGGAATGCCTCGTTCTTCTCGAATCGTGCGAATCGTTTGTTGGGCGATAATACTCTCCGGTTCGAAATAACAGAATGGAGGGTTACTTGCCAGCATCGTAGCGTGCATTTTCATGCCGTTAAATTCCGCAATAGAGCCGATGCGATGAATGTCGCGGTCCTTGATGGCCTCTTTGATGTCGGCTAAATCGGTCGCCGCTGAAGTGACCCAAGCTTCGTAAAACGGAGAAGTAGAAACGGTCAATTCCATGCCGGCGCGACTCGAAATTTTCTTTTCGGCCGCACTCACGACGATAATAATCATCCCGATGTCGAAATTCGCATCGTCGACAGGAATCGCCATACTGTTCTCGTTGGAGTCTCCTTTATTCCATTCGACAAATCCGCCAAAGAGACTACGAGTAGCACTGCCGCTTCCACGACGCGCGTAAGTCGATAATTGTTGCGCAGGCAACTGAAGGCCTGTCGCCTCGTTCATCGCACCAGCTAGTGCTGCAAAGGCGGAAGCAGAGCTCGCAAGTCCTGCAGCTGTTGGGACAAAGTTTAGGCTCTCGACACGAGCACGACGCAGGTCTCCTGTTTCAGCGCGGAACAAGTCTAAGAAGCGTGTAATTTTAGCCGTTGCCGCTTCGTCTTGTCTAGCGCCGTTAAGATAGAACTCGTCTTCTATTAATGCGTCTGTGAATTCGACTTTTGTATCGGTATAGAAGGCTTCGAGGGTCAAAGAAAGGCTACTATTCATCGGAATGAAAAGCTCCTTATTTTCCTTGCCCCAATATTTAATCAGTGCGATATTCGTATGCGCACGCGTGATTCCAATGTTCGATGTCATTTGGTTTTCTCCTTTTTCGCCAGCGACTGAATCCAGACCGCCTGCGCTCCTTGTTTCATGAATTGTTCTTGTAAATGAAGGGCATCTTCCTCGGTTTCGACGAGGGCAATCATACATCCGCCGAGGCCACCGCCTGTGACTTTTGCCCCAAGTGCGTTGTTTTGATGGGCGGTATCGACGAGTGTATCAATGACGTCATGCGAAACGCCGAGTTGTTGGAGGCGTTCATGATTTTCGCTCATCAGTTTCCCTAGTTTTTCTGGGTCTTGGTCCTCGATAGCCGCTTTCGTTTCGTTGACGATAGCGCCAATCGATTGGACCGCATCCGAACCTGTCTCTTGTGTAGTAGGGTCGATGATGCGTTCTTGCAAGGTACTCACATGCTGCACCGCTTGCTTCGTATTCCCAGTGACCCCAGAGTCAGCAATTACGAGGTAGGCTGGCATATCGAGGTGGAGTGTTTGTAGTTCTTGTTCTTTTTGGAAAAATACAGGACGTGTTCCGCTCGTTGTCGCTGTATCCACACCGCTTGGATTTCCATGCGAAATGGTTTCTGCGCCTTGAACGATGTCCCATAAGGTGTCTTCAGGAAGAGTCGCATCCAAGAAATCGAAAATAGCACGCACCACCGCAACGCTGACTGCAGCGCTCGATCCCATTCCACGTTCTGCAGGAATCGTTGACTCAATCGTGAGCGTAAAAGTATGAGCCGTCACTTCTTTTGCAGAGGCTAGTTTGAACGCTTCGCGAATCGCAAATTGTAGACCTGCCATTGAAGAAGGCATCTCGTTTACGTCACCTGTATAAAGTTCACATTGAATCGTTTGGCCCTCTTTAGAAGAAACGATATCCGCCCTCACGTAAACCGCGTCAATTGGCAGGGCAATCGCTGGTTCGTGGTACACAACGGCATGTTCACCGGCTAGAATAATCTTTCCATTTGCCAAGCCTGTTCCTGTTTGTGGTTTCATACGACAAATCCTTTCCTTATATTCACTTTTCATTCTACTAAATCCACGCCCCGACGTAAACAAACACGGCGATTTCATGGGAAAAACTTAAGATAATGAAAAATAGAAACCGTGTTCAACATGTGGTACAATTCAAGAATAGGACTCAGTAGCTGAAGGAGACGAATCCGTTGAAAGAAAACGAGACGTATTACCAAATTAAACGAGAAGAGTGGAGCCAGTACGAAGGCGCCCATCCATTCACAATGACGAGAGAAGAACTTGCGCACTTAACCTCATTAAACGACCGCATTTCCCTACAGGACGTGCAAGAAGTGTATGTGCCAATGCTCGATTATTTCGATTTATACTTTAAAAAACATATTGAATTACGCACGGAGGAACAGCAATTCCTTCGTCAAACAAAGAAAACAGTGCCGTTTATTATCGGGGTTTCAGGGAGTGTGGCCGTTGGGAAGAGTACGACCGCCCGCTTGATGCAAACGATGCTGCAACAACGCTACCCGGATAAGCGCGTGTTCCTAATGACAACAGACGGATTCTTATTACCGACTCAGGAGCTGATTAATCGCGGAATCTTAGATCGCAAAGGGTTCCCGGAAAGTTATGACATGGAAGCCCTCGTTCATTTCTTACTCGAAGTGAAGACGGGAAATCCAAGCGTGGATGCGCCGGTCTACTCGCATGAGATTTACGATATTGTGCCAGGGGAAGTGCAGACGATTGAGTCTCCAGACATCTTGATTGTTGAGGGGATTAATGTGTTGCAACTACCGCCAAATCGTGAAATTTACGTAAGTGATTTCTTCGACTGGTCAATCTTCGTAGATGCTGATGCGACGCTGATTGAGCAATGGTACTTGGAGCGTTTTGAGCTCTTGATGGACCGTGCGAAATCACAGCCGGATAACTACTACTATCAATATGCGATTGGGAATCGTGCGGACGCGATTGCGATGGCGAAAGATGTGTGGAAGAAGACTAACCTGAAGAACCTTAAAGAATACATCTTACCAACGAAAACCCGCGCCGACTTCATCCTACATAAAACAGTGGGACATCACATTGACTTTGTGCAAATTAAAAAATATTAGGTATATCGATTACTCAAAATCCTTGCGGATTTATTATAATCACTGTAATGGGGCACCGGAT